>DATMLR010000571.1:0-11790 GCA_035570015.1 Puia sp. | reverse complement strand
GAGAGCAACAAAAAGCTCGGTCAGCTTTCCAAAGGATACAAACAGCGGGTTGGACTCGCGGCGGCACTGCTTCACGAACCCGAAGTGCTGATCCTGGACGAACCCACCAGCGGGCTGGACCCGAACCAGATCATCGAGATCCGTGATGTCATCCGAAAGCTGGGTAAAGACAAGACCATCCTTTTCTCCTCGCATATCCTACAAGAAGTGGAAGCCCTATGCGACCGGGTCATCATTATTAATAAAGGAAGACTGGTCGCCGACAGCCCGCTCAGCCGGTTGCGGGCACTTAACGCCGGGACCAATACGATCCGCGTCACCTTCCGCGAAACCCCCGGGACAGGGGTGCTGGAAGAGCTTGCCCATGTCAGCGCTGTCAGCCAAATGCCCGACGGTCAGTGGGAACTGCAAACTGCGGCGCCGGATGAAGTTAAGAAACAATTGATGGAGATGGCTTTGCGGTACAATTGGAACATCGTTTCTTTGCAAAGCGAAAACCGAAGCCTGGAGGAAATCTTCCGCCACCTGACAAATAATTAAAGTAATAGAGCGAATAATAAAACAAACAGACCAATCATCATGAGCTACATTGCCGACATCCATGCAAGACAAATCTTAGACAGCCGGGGTAATCCAACCGTTGAAGTAGACGTAGTGACCGAGAACAATCACCGCGGCCGCGCCTCCGTACCCAGTGGCGCTTCCACAGGTATCCATGAAGCCGTTGAACTGCGTGACGGGGACAAGAAGCTATTCGGTGGAAAGGGCGTACAGAAGGCCGTGGCAAACGTAAATGATGTCATCGCCGACCAGTTGATCGGGTACCCGGTCAACGAACAGGCTTCGCTGGATGCCCGCCTGATCGAAATGGACGGTACAGAGAATAAAGGCAAGCTCGGCGCCAATGCCCTGCTGGCTGTCAGCATGGCTGTGGCCAAAGCCGCAGCGCAGGAAAGCAAACTGCCTTTGTACCGCTACCTGGGCGGTGTCAATGCTACGGTTCTGCCGATGCCGCAAATGAATATCCTGAATGGCGGCGTGCATGCCGACAACAAGATCGATTACCAGGAGTTCATGATCATCCCCGTCGGCGCCGACACTTTCAGCGAAGGGCTCCGCTGGGGGGTCGAGATCTTCCATACCCTAAAATCCGTGCTGAAGAAGAAAGGCTATAGCACTAATGTCGGCGATGAGGGTGGTTTCGCCCCCGATATCCAAAGCAACGAAGAAGCGATCGAGACCCTGCTGCAAGCCATTGACGCGGCCGGCTATAAGACCGGCAGCCAGATCGGCATCGGCCTGGATGCCGCGAGCAGCGAGATGTACAAAGACGGCAAATACAAATTCTATAAAAGCACCGGAAGGGAGATCAGCAGCGATGAAATGGTCAGCTATTGGACCACCTGGGTGAGCAAGTATCCCATTATCTCCATCGAAGACGGCATGGCCGAAGAAGACTGGGACGGCTGGAAGAAGCTGACTGACACCCTTGGGGAGAAGATACAGCTGGTAGGCGACGATGTGTTCGTTACGAATACCAAACTACTCCAGAAGGGCCTCGATCGCGGGATCGCTAATAGCATCCTGATAAAAGTCAACCAGATCGGAACCATCACCGAAACCATCAATGCAGTGCAACTGGCTCAAACTCACGGCTATACGACAGTCATGAGCCACCGGAGCGGGGAGACAGAAGATACGACGATCGCCGATCTTGCTGTCGCGCTCAATTGCGGCCAGATCAAGACCGGCAGCCTTTCCCGTACCGACCGGACCGCTAAATATAACCAACTTCTCCGCATAGAAGAAGAGCTGAGCGACTGCGGGATCTATCCAAAAGGCCGGATCAAATTTAAAAAATAAGTTGTAGCTTGGTGGGGATGTTATCCCGCATACCTTCGTTTGTGAAGAACAGGTACCTGCTTACAGGTGCGGGCTTTGTCATCTGGATCGTTTTCTTTGATTCTCGTGATTTGATTACCAGTCACTTCCGCGAAAAGAGCGATCTGCTGAAGCTGGAGGAAAGCAAGAAGTATTATGAGCAGCAGATCGCGGTTACCAAACGGGAGCTGGAACAGTTGAAGACCAATCCGGCCGTACTCGAAAGATACGCCCGGGAGAAGTTCCTGATGAAAAAGGAAAAGGAAGACCTGTTTCGGATCCGGGAGGAAAATGAGCATGCTACACGTTGATTAGCAACCCATTACAAGATTTCACCCCTTTTTAACTACTGCGGACAATATCGGCACCCGAATCCCGTTTTCATAGTGGACGTTTCACTTTTACTGCTTCGGATTTTTTAGGACATTAAATGGTTTTGCCTATGACACTCTTTACACCGGAGGATCTTTTACGGTATTTGTATAAAGAGTCTTCCCCTGAACTGACTTTAGCGATAGAGGTTGCGCTAAAGGATGACTGGATGTTGCGCGAGAAACTACAAGTTTTGAGTTCTTCCGTCAGTAGTTTGGACAAGATCGTCGTCGCTCCGCGCGCGGAAGTCATTGAGCGGGTGATGAGCTATGCCCGGAAGACGGCTGTCCAGGAACACGAATCCTTATCGCATCCCTGATCCTGACAAGACGCATCTCTTCAAGACGCATCCCTGATCGTGACAGAATCTTATGAGAAGAGGGGAACGCTTTCGTTTCGTATTAGACTATTTCAGCAAACACAATCCTGACGCAGCCACCGAGCTGCTTTATGATAGTCCCTACCAGTTGCTGGTATCGGTCATTCTATCGGCACAATGCACCGATAAGCGGGTCAATATGACCACCCCGGCTATTTTTGAGAGATACCCGGATGCCGCAAGCCTCGCTAAAGCGGGTTTCGATGAGTTGTTCCCCTATATTCGCAGCATTTCATATCCCAATAACAAAACCAAACACCTGATCGGCATGGCCCGGATGCTGATGAGTGATTTCGGCGGCGAGGTGCCCCTGACCGTCGATGAATTGGTGCGCCTCCCCGGCGTCGGCCGCAAGACCGCCAACGTTATCACTTCCGTGGTCGATAACCAGCCCAATATGGCTGTCGATACCCATGTCTTCCGGGTCGCGGCCCGGATCGGGCTGACGGTGAATGCTAAAACGCCGCTCGCGGCGGAGAGACAGTTATTGGAATTCATTCCCCGCGATCAGGTGCATTTAGCGCATCATTGGTTGATATTGCATGGGAGGTATGTTTGTGTGGCCAGGTCGCCGAAATGCGGCGAATGCGGGCTGAAACCGGCTTGTAAATACTACGCAAAACATTTCGGGAAGATCGCCTAGGCGCTATTGCATGAAAGCGATATCGCAGAGACCAAAGAACCCATTCCCCGGAGTGGCCCAGTTTGAAGCCGCCGGGAAAAGATTGGCGGGCGGCTGACCATCCCCATAATTAAATTCAAATGCATTTTCAACCGTGATAGTCCCCTCCGTAAAGGGGAATAAGGGAATGTTGTTCCCCTGGCCGCCATCGACGTAGATGCCGTCGATGAGGTAAGCGTAATTGCCGGTCGAAAAGGTGTCCACCGGGGTGCCGATGGCCAGCGTGTTGTATCCTACGACATAGCCATGATTGGCCTGGATAGCTACGGTGCCGGCAAAATTCGAATAGGTGAAGTCAGAAGCAGATTGACCGGTGACGGTGGCAGTGGCCAGCACAACCTGGGTCGCGGAATCCCAGAGCGTTACGGTGTGGGCGTAGCCGGTGGCGGGCAGCATGGTTCCTAATCCAAGCGCAGTACCAGCGACGGAGCTCCGGAAGGCGAAACCGAGCTCGGCTTCGTCATAGATTAATGTCCCCGAACGGGTATACAATCCAAAATCTACCTTCGTGAACACGATCGATTCGCTGGTGTTCGTAACCGGTACGTTATACTTTGTCACGAACGCCTGGAAGGGTGTCTGCGTAGGGTACAAATTGATGGGATGCGGTGGAAAGGGAGAAGGGGGCGGGAAGGGTACAGGTGAGATGGTAAAGGAGTCTTTGGCGCAGCCCTGCAGCAGGACAGCAATCAGAAAGACAATCGAAAGCCGCGGAAGGAGCCGTACCAGGCGGCAGAAGGTTGGAAGGGGAGGTGTGTTCATTGAAATCTTGTTTAAAGGTGTATACAAAAGTATTTGTACACCTTCCCGTTCTATCTACTTCAAAAGGGGGAATTTTCTAAAGCTGACCTTTAGCCCGCCTGGGACGAATGCCGTTTCTTCCGCTTTCTCTTTTTCTCCGGCGGCGCGGGGGCCTTCGTACTCGCCCCTTCATCGACGCCCATCGCCTGGTAGACCGTCTCCTGGATCCGGCCGCGGATATTCAACCCCGATAGCTTCGGATTGGTATCCACCGGGTTTACCCGGTTCGAAAGAAAAATAAAGATGAGATCATATTTGGGATCGACCCAAACGCAGGTCCCGGTAAAACCGGTGTGGCCGAATGTTTCCGGAGACGCGGAGAGGCAGGGGTAAGGTTGGTGGCCGGAAGGCAGGTGCACGTTGTCCTTCTCAGGTTTGTCGAAACCCAGGGCCCGGCGGCTGATATCGCTGTGATAGGCCGTGAAATAATCGATCGTCGATTTCTTCAGATAGGGGTGGCCATTAAAAGTTCCCCCATCCAGCAGCATCTGTTCCAGAATGGCCAGATCATATGCGTCGCTGAACAGACCCGCATGGCCCGCTACGCCGCCGAACATCGCTGACCCCGGATCGTGTACGTCCCCGCGCAACAGCTGATGCCGGAAGGTGGGCTCGAGCGCTGTCGGTGCGATCCTCGCCAGCGGGAACCGCTCCCGCGGCAGGAAACCCGCAGCCGTCATACCGAGCGGATCGTAAAAGGTTTTCTTTACATATTGGTCAAGGGTCAGTCCTGTAAGTGCCTCTACGATCTCACCCAATAATATAAAGTCATTGTCGCTGTACACATACTTTCTCGGTCCGAGCACACTCTGCGCGATCCGCAGATTCATCGTATCCCGCCAATCGTTGCGCAGATATAGGTTTTCGGCCACCCGGACGTCATGCAGACTATCCGGCCGCGGGGTAAAAATCCCCGGCATCGGGATTTCGTCCTTGAAAGTTATATTGTTTGTCGTATTGATGGTCGTATCGACTACATCCTTATAGAATACGACATCCGGGACCAGGCCGGCCTGGTGGAGCAGTATATTCCAAATCGTCAGGGTGTCCTTATCCGAACCATGCACCCAGGGGAGATAGTCCCCAAGCGTCTTTTGGAGGTCGAGGCGCCCTTCGTCATACAGTTTCATGACCGCCATTGTAGTCGCGCAGATCTTGGTGCAGGATGCCATATCGTACAGTGTCTCGGTATACACCGGCTCTTTCCGGTCATAGGTCATGTAGCCAAAGGCCTTTTCATACGCAATCTTTCCATCCTTCGCAACCAGAACCACACAGCCAGGCGCCGCCTGTTTCGCGATCGCTTCTTCGCAGATGGCGTCGATCTTGTTCAATTTCATCGTGTCCATCCCAAGCGTCAAGGGATCGGCGGAAGGGAGCGCCCGGTAAGGCCCCATGATCCCCGACCCGGCCAGGTATTGAGGACAGACAGATACCGGGAGATGCCCCCTGGCGGTGAATTTGCCATTGAGCAGATCCGCCGCACATTGCTGCGTGACCGAGTCGTCTTCATAGCAGGCAACCAGAACCTTCGCCTGACAGCTGTTCCGGATGGCATAAGGGTTGCCAAACACCATCGTTACGCAGGGTTCCTTCTCCTGCAGCTTGTCCAGGAGCCATGCTGCCGGGTCGCTGATGAGAAAGTTACGCGCGGGATACCGCGCATAGTTGTGCAGACCGATCACGATGGCATCATACCGATGGCTTAGCAGCTCGAGGGCAGCCGCTGCTTTAACGCTATCCAGGTTATAGTCGAACAGATAGACATCCGCCGCGTAGTCATCCCGCATCCGCCGGCTGAAGTCGTTCTCAGTCGTCAATCCCATTCCGACATAGGCGATGCGTTTTTTCGGCAGGAGCGGAAAGATCGCCGAATCCTGATTCCGGAGCAGGGTCAGCGCATTTTTCGCCACCTCCCTGCGCATCTCGCTTACCCCGGCGTTGAGATCAGCCGTCAGATGCGTGATATTTACGGGCTTCCATTCTGAGAGTCCGTATTCATACTTGGCCGCCAACACCCGCTTCACCCGCACATCGATGTCTTTCCAGCGAAGCTGCTTGTTGCGGATCGCGATCTTGATCTTCTCCAGACTGAGCGGGACATCACCCGGAAGACACAACATATCGTTGCCGGCGATCAGCGACTGAACGGACGCGTCCCCGTTGGGATAGAACTTCGTCACGCCTTTCATCTCCAGCGCATCGGTAAAGCTGATCCCCTGAAAATGCAGTTGCTTTCTTAACAGCCGCGTGACGTTTTCATAGGAAAGCGATGTTGCCCGGTTGGGCGTCTTGTCGATGGCGGGGATATAAAGATGCGCGATCATGACGCTGCCGACGCCTGCGGCGAAGAGTTGACGGAATGGATACAGCTCCAGCGAATCCAACTGCTTCCGGTCCTTGTTGATGACCGGCAGATCGAGATGCGAATCGACCGCGACGTCACCGTGGCCGGGGAAATGTTTTGCGCAGGCCATTACTCCCATATCCTGTAATCCCCGCATATACCGGATGCCGAACTCCGCCACTTTTTTCTTGTCTTCACCAAAGGATCGGTCATTGATGACGGGGTTGTCCGGATTGTTGTTGATATCGACTACCGGCGCATAATTGACCTGGATACCTATCCGCTTGCACTGGCTGCCGACCAGCCGGCCATAGCGATAGATCAGCCCGGTATCGGAGGTCGCGCCGAGCATCATCTGGCGGGGAAGCCCTTCGACGCTGTCCATGCGCATCCCCAACCCGTTCTCGGCATCAATGCAAAAGAGGATCGGCGTTTTGGCCATATTTTCCAAATGATTGATCCGCCCTGCCTGGGCAACCGGATCGCCCTGAAAAGTACAGATACCGCCGACATCGTACTTCCTCACCGCCTGCTCCGCGATCGAGTCATAGAAGACCGCGCGGTGCGTTATCGGGTCGATGCCCGAAAGCCGGATGACCATCAGCTGGGTGATCTTCTCTTCCGGGGACAGGGTGCGGAATACGCTGTCCACCCAGGCATTAAGGGTAAGCGCGGTGGATCGTTGGGCATGGGTGCGGATGGTGCCGGTTGTCACGACCAGCAGCAACAAGAGGAGTTTTCTCATTTCGGCGTAAATTGCACACAAAATAAGTCAGAATTGCCAGACATCATTCATTTATTGCCCGATAACATCGCTAATCAGATAGCGGCGGGCGAAGTGATCCAAAGGCCGGCCAGTGCAGTGAAAGAATTGCTGGAGAATGCAGTGGATTCAGGCGCTTCCGACATCCGGCTCTTCGTGCAGGACGCCGGCAAATCCCTGATCCAGGTGACTGATAACGGGATGGGGATGAGCGAAGCGGATGCCCGCCTGGCTTTCGAACGGCATGCGACCTCCAAGATAAAACAGATCGACGATCTCTTTCATATCCGAACGATGGGTTTTCGGGGTGAGGCTCTGGCCTCTATCGCCGCAGTTTCACAGGTCGAGATGCGGACAAGACGGCCGGAAGACGAAACCGGCACCTTTCTCGGGATCGAGAACAGTCGCGTCAACCGCCAGGAGCCCATTGCCACCGCCGTCGGCACCAGCATTGCGATGAAGAATCTCTTCTTCAGCGTCCCCGCCCGCCGCAACTTTCTCAAAAGCAATCCCGCTGAAATGCGGCATATCGTAGAAGAATTTATCCGGGTAACGCTGGCTTTTCCATCGGTCTTTTTCTCGCTGACCTCAAACGGCCAGGAACTCATGCACCTCGAGAAGGGGAGCTTAAAGCAGCGGATCATTCAGATTCTCGGTACGACTCACAATTCCAAATTGGTTGCAGTACAGGAGAACACCGACTATCTCAATATCTATGGCTTTGTCGGCAAGCCGGAGACCGCCAAAAAGACCCGCGGCGACCAATACTTCTTCGTCAATAGTCGATTCATCCGGAGCGCTTATCTGAACCATGCCGTCATGAGCGCCTATAGCGAAATGATCCCCGCGGATAGTTATCCCCTTTATGTCCTGTTCATCGATCTCGATCCCGCACAGGTCGACGTCAACGTTCATCCGACCAAACAGGAGATCAAATTCGAAGACGAAAAGATCGTGTATGCGTTTGCCCAGGCAGCCGTCAAGCACGCCCTGGCGCAGTTCAGCATTACCCCGACCCTGGACTTCGACCTCGACCCCACCATCCAGCGGCTGGATGCGGTAAGCAAACCCGTTTCTGAAGAGAAGAAAGCCGCCGTCGCCTCCTCATCGTTATACAAAACTTTCACGCAGAAGAACCAGGCGCATAAGATCGAACCCTCTTCGAAAAGCGAGCTTCGCCACTGGGCCGACACGATTCAACAGGTTGCCTCCGGCGGCATCGGTCCAACCACTCCCGAACCCGCACTCCCGACGAGAATCCAGCCCCTCGAAAATGCTCCATTACAGCAACTACTCAATACTTATATCGTTACTCCCACCAATCGCAGCTTTATCCTGATCCAGCAGCAGGGTGCGCACGAACGTGTCCTTTACGAGCGCCTGACTACGGCATCGGCCGGTAAGCCGATCCCCAGTCAAAAAAGCCTTTTCCCCGCAAACCTTACCCTGTCAGCACCCGATGCCATCCTGCTGACAGAGCTGCTCCCCGAGCTGCAGGCGCTCGGCTACGGCATCGAACCTTTTGGGAAGGACAGCTTTATCATCCAGGGCACACCCGCCGATATCGGACAGGGAGATGAAGGGTCCGCCCTGGAAATGCTGCTCGAGCAATACAAACATTTCAGCAGCGAGATCCGCTTCTCCCGGCGCGAGAAGTTGATCCGGACCATGGCCAAACAGCAGGCGGTCAAAGCCGGGACCATCCTCAGTGAGAAAGAAATGCGCACGCTTGTGGACGACCTCTTCGCCTGCGAGCAGTTCAACATCACCCCCGGCGGAGACCCTACATTCATCGAATTCAAAAAAGACTACGTCGAAAGACTATTTGGAAGATAAGGAAGGACCCTCAATAGGTGTCCCGGATGATATGGATCATCTTTTCGATCTGCCGCCTTACAGCCATACCGCTGCCGGTATAATTATTTATCAGGACAGAAAAGAGCAGCATCCGGCCGGACTTTGTGATCAGATACCCGCTTAACGCCGCAACCCCCGAGAGGCTTCCCGTCTTGGCGTATATAAAGGTGCTATCGGGATGATAATATGCGGATAATGTGCCCGTACCGCCGGTCGGGAGCAGCCGCTCCATCCGGGCTATCCCAAACTCCCGCTGCAGCCTGTTCAGCAGCCAGACAAAATCTTGCGGAGTGAACAGATCGTTACGGCTCAGCCCGCAGCCATCGACCCAATTGGGTTTTTGCGGCAAGGAATCCAAATCCCCTTTCAGCAGATAATCGATCGTGCGCGCATCGTTCATACTCCCGAGCGCCTCATTTCCGACCATCAGTAAGGTCTGTTCGGCAAAAAAATTATCGCTGTTGTACATCATTGGCCGGAACAGCGAGTCGACCGGGCGCGACCGCAGCACGGACCAGCCGGCCGGCAGGCGGGTACCAAAATGTCGTACGCCGGCAGGATTCCCGGCCGTATCCTTTAGCAGTGTCGCCGCGGATGCCAGTCCATCCGTGATAAATGGCGTATACTGCTCCTTGTGGTCCCCCTTTCCTTCCGTGACTTCGAATACATTCTCATTAAGCGACCGATGGACGAAGAAGTTCTTGCCGGTATCCGGACTGAAATGTACCGGCCAGTCCACATCCGGAACGGAATAGATCGAAGGTGAACTGCCAAACGGATCATTGCTGCTGCCCTTTGGCCGGTCCTGCACCCAGCGGATCATATTCATATAGATCGGGAAAGCGCTCCGCTCCGCCGCATAGTCGTCATTGTAGTCATCCCATGCCCAGCCGCGGCCCATTGCCTGGTCCTGCCAGTTATCGTCCGCCAGCCAGATCTTCTTCCCGGTCTTTCGCATGAGGTCGACCACCGGCTGGTAAGGGTAAGCAGGATGCAGAAAGGTAGGATCGCCGGATGGCAACACCAGTAGCGCCGTATCCGTGACGAGATAACGCATACCAATCAGCGAATCCCCGAGGTATTTCAATCCCGCATAAAGCGAGAACAACTTGGTATTGCTCGCCGGGATAAAATATTTATCTGCCTGGTGGTTGAAGATATAGACTGCTTTCGCGGGATCGTATATACAAATGCCGACCTGACCTGCAACCAGCTCCGGCCGGGTCAGCAGACTGTCGTCAACGAACGCCGTCAGCGGGTCCCGATTCGCTGACGTTCCCGCATTGGCTGAAGCCCCGGTGTGGGCTGAAGTTCCGGTGTAGGCTGAAGCCCCGGTGTGGGCTGAAGTTCCGGTGTGGGCTGAAGTCCCTGCGTGGGCTCCGGGCGAACAGGCCTGCCAGCAGAAAGCGGCGCAGCCGGCAAGGGCCGCGCCGAAAAGTCGTCTTATCATGAATGCAAGTTAAGAAATTATCATCCCCGCTCCTGTGCCCGCAGCCACCGCTCGGGGATCTCGTTGCTGCTGGCCAGCAGATAATCCTGGTAAGAACAGGCAATGTATTTGCTATCGGGTAACTGCATCCACCACCGCTGCGTCTTTTTGCTTTGCAGGAACGTGGTCTCGACCTCTGCAAATGCGGTCCGGTATTCGATGAAAAACTCGCGCTGCGACAACGTCGCCTCCCGCCGTCCCTTGCTGCGCCCGTCGATCAGGTACCAAAGCATGTGGCTGATCTGCCGGGCCGTCAGGTGCGCGGTATCCCGGGAAGGAATATACCCGTAGATGCCTACCGTATTGATCGTGGGGCTTAACCCGGCATACCGCATCAGGATACACGCTTCTTCCCCGTTGAAGCCGTTGGGCGAAAGCTGATTGGCAGGAGCAAAGGCATGCGCGATCGCGGAAATGTCAAAGCTGAACAGATGGGAGTTGCGGATCACCGGTTCCATTTCTTCGATCCTGTCCTTTACACTCCCCAGCCGATAACAATCGAACCGCAGCTTGTCCATCGTCTCCAGCATGTGTGGATGAACGTAATAGCTTTGAAAGCCGATGTGATTGTAGTGATGGATATAATTGGGCTCCCCCGTTAACATCTCCATCAGGAAATTATCGGCCCGGTGGAGCGAATGGATATCGAGGTCGATCAACGCATCCACACCGGTTGCTTCGATGATATGCTTTTTGTCGCCGTAGGTATAGTATTGCGAAAGGGTCAGGTCATGCGAGCCCCCGAGGATGACCACGGTCTTGCCTATCCCCGTCAGCTCACGCAAGACGGTCTTGAGGGCTGCATACGTATCCGCGAGGGTTGCACCGGCCCGGATATTTCCCGCATCGGCCAGCTTAAGATCCGAATGCCAGCCATATAGCTGATAAAATTGCCCGCGAATCGCATCAGGTGCTCCCCCTTCCCGGCGGTCGCGCCCGATACCTCTTTCTTCTTCACAGCCCACCAGCACCAGATCCGCCTCATACAGATCTGGGAAGGTCTCATCATAAGCATCGATCAATTTGCCGATCTGCCCGGCCTTATACCCCTGGTCCTGCGATAATTCGGTGAGGTTGATCGGGTCGAGGAAATCGCTGATATGCAGATTGGGCGACATTTATTGGACGTTTGGAGGCAAACTTACACCAAAATCCGGGCAGGAAAAACACCTATCTTTGTCGCATGAGTTCTGTGTTAGATCAGATCGAGCAATACAAA
>DATMLR010000570.1:0-4362 GCA_035570015.1 Puia sp. | reverse complement strand
GCGGTGGAAGGTGCGGTACCGGGCTAAACTGCCCATGTGGGTCGATACGGTGGGAACTATCGAGGCGCTGAATTCGCTCGCAACGTTTGCGTTCAATCATCCGGATTATGCGTACCCCGCCGTGAGTGAAGGGGGTGAGTTCTTCATCGAAGCGAAACAGCTTGCGCATCCGTTGATCCCGGCGAATCGATGCGTAGCCAACGACCTCAGCATCGGTCCGGAGGAGAAGTTGATCCTGGTGACGGGCTCCAATATGTCAGGGAAGACGACCTTTCTGCGCACCATCGGGGTGAACCTGCTCCTGGCGCAATGCGGGTCGCCGGTTTGTGCTGCAGCGTTTTCGTTTACGCCGATGCAGCTGTTGACGTCGCTGCGGATCAGCGACTCGCTGCAAGACCAGACTTCGTACTTCATGGCGGAGCTGAAGAAGTTGCAGCAGATCGTGGAGATCCTTCAGACAGGGGCCCCCGCCCTGGTTTTGATCGATGAGATCCTGCGGGGCACCAATTCGGAGGATAAGACCTACGGGTCGGAGCATTTTGCCAGGAGACTGGTAGGGTATCGCTGTCTGGCGCTTTTTGCGACGCATGACCTGGCTTTGGGAGCGCTTGAATCCGAGATGCCGGGCAAGGTCGCGAATTATTGCTTCGAGAGCGTGATTGAAAATGGGGACCTGCTGTTTGATTATCGGTTGCAGCGGGGGATCGCGCGGAATAAGAATGCGTCGTTTCTGATGAAGAAGATGGGGATTATATAGCGGCCGCGCCTCCGGCGCGGCCGGACAAAAAAATGAGCCCGCGAAGCGGGCTCTGTCCTACGTCCTAAACCATAAACCAAACCGGGTGGAACCCGGTCAAAAGACATCAGCGTTTATTAAAAACCAAATCCGGTAACGATCCGAGGTTGTTTGATCGCCTGACGGGCAGACCGGGTGTTGCGCCGGAGATTCCACAGGTTGAGTGCGCCAAAAGACGAGGTCTTTTTGGCTTTTGCAAATTGAACATCCGTCGCTACCGTTTCGTGTACTTCTGTTACCAATCGTTCAAGGATGTCTTTTTCCAATTGCACACGCGAGTGCATTAGATTACTGTTCATAACTATCTGTTTTTGTTAATCTACATTTTTACTTTAAGCAACCGGGAGAGAAACTTTGATGCTTTCGGACCGGACAATGTCTGGTCGGAACACTTTAGAATCGTTGAAGAAGTGTGTCGGCAGAGATCTCTTGCAATCAAGACAGCTTAATCGTTTTAGCAGTTGCTCGATTTCGAGTGCAAAGGTACGAATAATCCGGGATTTTCCAAACGTTTGGCGCAAAAAAAGCCCCACAATCGCGGGGCTTTTATACTATTGATAATCAAATTCTTATTTCACTTCTTCGAATTCGGCGTCGGTGACATTCTCGCCGCCGGTATTGGCCTGGTGGCCGCCATTTGTTTCGCCGCCGGGCTGACCTTGTCCGCCTCCTGGACCACCAGCGCCGCCCGCCTGCTGAGTAGCCTTGTAAAGCTCCTCGCTGGCGGCGGTCCATGCGTTATTCAATTCCGCGATGGCGCTGTCAATAGCCGAAAGGTTCTGCGACTTGTGCGCCTCTTTCAACTTATTCAGTGCCGTTTCGATCGGGGCCTTTTTGTCGGCCGGAAGCTTGTCGCCATATTCTTTCAGCTGCTTTTCGGTCTGGAAGATCTGGCTGTCGGCCTGGTTGATCTTGTCCACTTTTTCACGGGCTGCCTTGTCACTCGATTCATTGGCCTTTGCTTCGGCTTTCATCCGTTCGACTTCCTCTTTATTGAGGCCGCTGCCGGCTTCGATCCGGATCTTCTGTTCCTTCCCGGTGCCCTTATCCCTGGCCGTTACATGGAGGATACCGTTGGCGTCGATGTCGAAGGTGACTTCGATCTGGGGGACACCGCGGGGGGCAGGCGGAATGCCGTCGAGGTTGAAAGTACCCAGGCTCTTGTTCTGGTTGGCCATAGGACGTTCACCCTGCAACACGTGGATCTGTACACCGGGTTGACTATCGCTGGCAGTGGAGAAGGTCTCCGATTTCTTGGTCGGGATGGTCGTATTGGATTCGATGAGCCGTGTCATGACGCCGCCCTGCGTTTCGATTCCCAGCGAAAGCGGGGTTACATCAAGCAGCAGCACGTCTTTCACTTCACCGGTCAGCACGGCGCCCTGGATCGCGGCGCCTATTGCGACGACTTCATCGGGGTTGACGCTCTTGTTGGGCTTCTTGCCGAAGAATTTCTCTACAAGTTCCTGAACCTTGGGGATACGGGTCGAGCCGCCGACCAGGATCACTTCGTCGATCTGGGAAGCGTTCATACCGGCATCCTTGAGGGCCTGTTCACAGGGCTTGAGGCACCGCTCGAACAGGGGGTCGGCCAGTTGTTCAAATTTGGCACGGGTCAGCTTCTTGACCAGGTGTTTGGGCACTCCGTCGACCGCGGTGATATAGGGCAGATTGATCTCCGTTTCACTGGAAGAGGACAATTCGATCTTGGCCTTCTCTGCAGCTTCTTTCAAGCGCTGGAGGGCCATGGGATCTTTGCGGAGGTCAACGTTCTCGTCCTTTTTGAACTCGTCTGCCAGCCAGTCCATCACTAACTTATCGAAGTCGTCTCCGCCGAGGTGCGTGTCCCCGTTGGTGGATTTCACTTCGAAAACGCCGTCGCCCAGTTCGAGGACGGAAATATCGAAAGTACCGCCACCAAGGTCGAATACGGCGATCTTCTCATCCTTACCGGCCCTGTCGAGGCCATAAGCGAGCGCAGCGGCTGTAGGCTCGTTGACGATCCGACGGACATTCAGTCCGGCGATCTCCCCGGCTTCCTTGGTGGCCTGACGCTGGGCATCATTAAAATAGGCCGGAACGGTGATAACGGCTTCGGATACTTCCTGGCCGAGATAATCTTCCGCGGTTTTCTTCATTTTCTGCAGGATCATCGCGGAAATTTCCTGCGGAGTATAAAGGCGGCCGTCGATATCGATCCGCACAGTGTTATTGTCTCCTCTGACGACCTTATAGCTCCAGTGGGTGATCTCATTGGTCACTTCGTCGTAGCGACGTCCCATGAAACGCTTGACAGACATGATCGTGTTCACGGGGTTAGTAATTGCCTGTCTTTTGGCAGGATCCCCGACCTTCCTTTCCCCATTCTTGAGGAAAGCGACGATGGAAGGGGTTGTCCTGCGGCCTTCGTCATTGGCGATGACAACGGGCTCATTGCCTTCCATTACGGCTACGCAACTATTCGTAGTGCCAAGGTCAATTCCGATTATTTTTCCCATATATTAATAGATTTATCGGGTAAGCATTGACAATCATTGTGCCACGCAGGGAAAAGTGAAAAAATGGCAGGTTTGTCACCCCGCGGCTCCCGGAAGGGTCACCTCACCACCCCCAGCACGGGTTGGAGGGATGTATCACGGAACACATAATCTGCCACCTGGTCGAGGACAGGAGTAGTGGAATTGAAGGAAATGCCGGTTCCCGCCATTTTGACCATGCAGATATCCCCTTCGCCATCCCCGACTGCCACGGCGTCTGCCAAACTGATGCCAAAACGGTGCAGAATGTATTGAAACATATTGGATTTGCAATGGTCATGCTCACACTGGCTGAACCGGTCTTTGAGTAGCTGGGAGGGGATGCGGACCTCTCCGGTAGCCACACTTTTCTGGAATTCGAGCTCATTACCGAGGGTAAAATCGAGGCCGAGGAGATTTTTGATGTGGTTGGCGATGGCATGATAGCTGTCGCTGATGATGCCGCAGACGTAGCCGCGGACCTGGAGTTCCCGGATGGTCGCGACGGCATCGCCTACAAGCGGAATGGATTCCACGACATGGATGAGTTCGGCAAAGGTATGACCTTCGAGAAGGCGGGCGATCTTCTGGGTCTTGATAAAGGGGCTTTTCGGCTGCTGCTGGATGTCCTGCAGCTCTTTGGTAAATCCAAACCGACGTGCCGCCGCCTGGATAAAACTTCCCTGCAGCAACACGTTGTCCATATCGAAAACGATCATCTTCTTTGGCTGGCGGTCCATCTCCTTCAGCGCAAATTCGACTTGTTCGCGCATCAGGGAGCTCCCCTCTTCCTGGCGCCGGCCGGCGTCAAAGATATTCACCCGTTTAAAGATGGCGTTGGCAACCTGTTTGGAGATGCGCCCAAGGACGTGGAGCGGATGCCGGTCATTCTCCACTTCGCCGATGCAGACCTCGCTGATCCGCGCCCGGACCTGGTGCATGTCGATGAGCAGACCAATATCGACTCCGTAGTCATTGTCGAATTCGACTTTTTGAAAGATGGTCTTTTTGCCGGCGATCATCCCGCTGAGCGGCTGGCGGAACTCCAGC
>DATMLR010000569.1:0-12045 GCA_035570015.1 Puia sp. | reverse complement strand
GGTTCGGCGGGCGGAGGGTGTGTACCTGTACGACTACGACGGGAAGCGATATCTCGATTTTTCATCGGGGCTGATGAACGTTAATATCGGCCATGGCCATCCGCGGGTGACCGAAGCGGTAGTCCGCCAGATGCAGGAGGTCAGCTATGTCACGCCGGGCTGCGTCACACGGGTGCGGGGCGAGCTCGGAAAGAAGTTGGCGGAGATCACGCCGGGGAATCTGCAAAAGACACTGTTCACCACCGACGGGGCAAGCGCTATTGACAATGCCATCAAGCTGGCGCGGCTCTATACGGGGCGGCACAAGATCATCGCGCGGTACCGGGCTTTTCATGGAGCCTCCTATGGGGCGATGTCAGCGGGTGGTGATCCGCGCAAGCTGCCGGCGGATGCCCAGCAGGCGCCGAATTTCGTACACGTGGAAGATCCCTATTGCTATCGCTGTCCCTGGGGAAAGGAGATCCAGACCTGTCACCGGGAATGCGTGCAGCATATCGAGCGGGTGATCGAGTTCGAAGGCCCGGGCAATATCGCCGCGGTCCTGATGGAAGGAGAAAGCGGGAGTTCGGGTTGTATCAAATATCCGCCGGACTATCTGCAAAAGGTGCGGGACCTCTGTGACAAGCATGGTATCCTGCTGATCGTCGACGAGGTCATGAGTGGCTTCGGCCGAACGGGGAAATGGTTTGCCAGCGAGCTCCATGGGATCGTGCCCGATATCATTGCTACGGCCAAGGGCATTACCGCGGGGTATATCCCGCTTGGGGCGGTGATCGTGAGCGATAAGATCGCGGAATATTTCAATGACCGGGTGCTATGGCTGGGGCTGACCTACTCCGCGCATCCGGTGGCCTGCGCGGCGGCCCTCGAAGTACTGAAGATCTATGAGGATGAGGGGCTGATCGACAATGCCGCCCATATGGGATATTATCTCGAGCAGCAGGTGGCGATCCTGAAGAAACGCCATCCGTGTATCGGGGATTTCCGGAATACGGGGCTGTTGGGTTGTATCGAAGTTGTGAAGAACCGGGAGACGAGGGAGCCGATGGCGCCCTTCAACGCCAGGCCCGAAGAAATGGTGGTTATGGGACAGGTCGCTGCGCGGCTCCGGCAGCTGGGAATGTATGCCTTTGTCCGGTGGAATTATGTCTTCATTGCTCCGCCGCTTTCGATCACGAGGGAGCAGATCGATGAGGGGTTGGCGATCATTAGCGATGCACTGACAATAGCGGATGGGTTTGTAACCAACTAATATGCGGATAATTCTGACTGTTTGCTTCGGCCTGATCTTTTACTCGGGTATGGCGCAAGCTGCGAAGCGCGCACGTGATTTCGGGGTCCCCTTCGAAGGGACGCCAGGCTCATATAACGCGATCACCGACGTTCCCGGTGTGACAGTGGGTGAGGTAACGATCATCCGGGGCGATGGTCCACTGGTCAAAGGACAAGGTCCTGTCCGGACAGGGGTAACGGCGATCCTTCCGCGCGGGGCAACCTTTGATCCGGTATATGCGAACTGGTATACCCTCAACGGCAACGGGGATATGACGGTGACACACTGGATCACCGAAAGCGGTTTCCTGGAAACCCCGGTCCTGATCACAAATACCGGTAGTGTCGGGACGGTGCGGGATGCCGCCTGGCGCTGGATGGATCAGCATCATTATTACACTCCCTTTTACAAGGATTATTGGTATGCGTATCCGGTTGTGGCGGAGACTTACGACGGAATATTCAACGATATCAATGGGCAGCATGTGACGAAGGCCGATGTGTTCCGGGCGCTGGACAGCGCGCATGGCGGCCCGGTTGCCGAGGGCAGAGTCGGCGGCGGAACGGGGATGATGTGTTATGGGTTCAAAGGAGGCACGGGAACGGCGTCGCGCGTCTTGAGTGCAGCGGATGGCGGGTATACCGTGGGGGTGCTCGTCCAATGCAATCATGGTAGCCGGCCGCAGCTGACGATTGCGGGGGTTCCTGTCGGGCAAGCGTTGAAGGACACGTTGCCCTACTCGATCGAGGGGCAGTCATTTGGTGTCGCGCAGGCGCCGCCGCGGGAGGAGACGGGGTCGATCATCGTGGTGCTGGCGACGAATGCTCCGCTGTTGCCGGGGCAATTGAAGCGGCTGGCCCAGCGGATACCGCTGGGCGTGACGAGGACAGGGGGCATCGGAGGAAATGGGTCGGGGGATATTTTCATTGCCTTCTCCACGGCTAACCCGCATGCGTTCAGCAACACGGAGAACCGTGAAGTGCTGACGCTGCCTAATGACAAGATCAACCCCCTGCTTGCCGCGACGATCGAAGCGACGGAGGAGGCGATCATCAACGCATTGTTCGCGGGTCAGACGCTGGTGGGGATCAATGGGAATACCGTGCACGGGTTGCCGAAGGAAGCCGTTTTGCGCATTCTAAAACAATACAATCGCCTGGCTCAATAAAACGTCAAGACTATGTCTTTATACAGTGCCGATCTGGCGCCGGTCCCGATGGAGAAAAGGACCTGGAAGACCTGGAACTATGCTGCGCTTTGGATCAGCATGAGCCTCTGTATTCCGACCTATATGCTGGCAAGCTCGCTGATCGGCGGAGGGATGAGCTGGTGGCAGGCGATATTGACGATCTTTCTGGGCAATAGCATTGTGCTTGTCCCGATGATCTTAAATGGCCGGGCGGGCGCGAAGTATGGGATCCCGTTCCCGGTCTTTGCCCGTGCGAGTTTTGGAGTGCGGGGTGCGAATATCCCCGCGATGCTGCGTGCGATCGTGGCCTGCGGATGGTTTGGTATCCAGACCTGGATCGGGGGGTTCGCGCTGTATCAGTTTTTACGGCTTTGGATGCCTTCTTTGGAGCATCTGCCCTTGCTGTTGCCCCGGTCCTGGGGACTGGCAACCGGTCCGGGGATCTGTTTCCTGCTGTTTTGGCTCCTGAATATGTGGGTGGTGTGGCTGGGGGTGGAGAGCATCCGGAAGCTGCTTGTCTTTAAGGCGATCTTTTTGCCGCTGGCGGCGCTGGCGCTGCTATGGTGGGCGGTGTCGCAGGTACGGGGCGGCCTTGGCCCGATCCTGACCCAGCCTTCACATTTTGCAACCACCGGTGCTTTCTGGTCCTTCTTTATCCCGGGGCTAACGGGGATGGTGGGCTTCTGGGCGACTTTGTCTTTGAATATTCCGGATTTCACCCGATATGCGGTCAGTCAGGCTGCGCAGGTCAGGGGACAAGCGATCGGGCTGCCGGCTTCGATGACCTTGTTTGCGTTTATCGGTGTCGTCGTCACTTCGGCCACGACGATTATATTTGGCCGGACGATCTGGGACCCGGTGGTGCTGGCGGGACGGTTTGACAGCCGATGGTTGGTGAGTATTGCGATGCTGGCGGTGGCGATCTCCACGCTGGCTACGAATATTGCGGCAAATATCGTCAGTCCGGCGAATGATTTTGCGAATCTGGCGCCGTCCCGCATCTCGTTCCGAACGGGTGGGTTGATCACAGGAGTGATCGGTATCCTGATCCTGCCCTGGAAGCTGATCGCCGATCCTGGCGGGTACATCTTCACCTGGCTGGTCGGTTACTCGAGCTTGCTGGGCCCTGTCGGGGGTATCCTGATCGTCGACTATTATTTGATCCGACGGCAGCAGCTTTCGGTGGCGGGGTTGTATGAATCAGGTGGCGCGTATGCATATACGGGGGGATGGAACCGGCGCGCGGTGCTGAGCCTGTTGCTTGGCATCTTGCCGAATGTGCCGGGCTTCCTGGTCACGGTGGGACTGATGGCGTCGGGTCGGATGCCGGACTGGATCGTGGGGATGTATAGTTATGCGTGGTTTACTGGATTTCTGGTATCGGGGGGCTGCTATTGGCTGATGATGCGGGCCGCCCGGTTAACGTATAAAGAAGAGGTCAACTATGTCGCTGTTAATTAAGAACGGAAGGATTGTTACTGCGACCGATGATTTCGTCGGGGATGTGCTGGTCGAAGGAGAAACGGTCTCGGCTGTAGGCCGCTCGCTCGGGGCTGCCGCGGATCGCGTGCCGGGAGGGGGTGTGGACCGGGTGATCGATGCGACCGGATTGCTGGTGATGCCAGGGGGCATCGATCCGCATGTGCATCTGGATATGCCGTTTATGGGAACGTTCTCCAGCGATACGCACGAGACCGGTACGCGCGCAGCATTGTTTGGCGGCACCACGATGGTCATCGACTTCGTACTGCAGAAGCAGGGTCATTCGCTGCGGGAGGCGCTGGCGGAGTGGAATGGGCGGGCCAATGGAACGGCGGTCGGCGACTATGGGTTCCATATGGCGGTGACCGATTATAATGAGGGGACGAAGGCCGAGATCGCAGAGATGGTGGCGCAGGGGATTTCGTCCTTTAAGACCTTTATGGCCTATAAAGGCGCGCTGATGATCGACGACCGGCAGATGACCGCGCTGATGCAGGAAGTAAAGAAGCAGGGCGGGATAGTTACGGTCCATGCGACCAATGGGGATATGATCGACTACCTCGTGGCGAAGCATCGGGCCGAAGGTAAGTTGTCGCCGTTGTATCATTATTTGTCACAGCCGGAGGTGACGGAAGCTGAGGCGTCAGGTCGGTTTGCGGATATTGCGAATTATACCGGATGTCCGGGGTATATCGTGCATCTGACTTGTGAGGGGGCGTTGAATGCGGTGCGGAACGCGACAAGGAGGAATCAAAAAGTCTTCGTCGAGACTTGCATCCAATATCTGTTGCTGGATGCGGCGCTGTATGAGAAGGATTTTGAGGGCGCAAAATGGGTGATGAGCCCACCCTTAAGGCAACTCAAGGATCAGGAGACGCTGTGGGCCGGAATCAACCAGGGCATGGTGCAGGTGGTGGCGACGGATCACTGTCCATTTATGTGGAAGCAGAAGTTGATGGGGGAAAAAGATTTTTCGAAGATCCCGAACGGTCATCCGGCGATCGAGAACCGGATGGAGCTCCTGTACAGCGAAGGGGTAAATAAGGGCCGGATCAGTCTGAATAAATATGTGGAGGTGGCCTGTACGAATCCGGCGAAGATCTTCGGCATGTTTCCCCGCAAAGGAACGATTGCGCCGGGGAGCGATGCGGATATCGTGCTGTTCGATCCGTCAGAGCGGCATGTGTTGTCGGCAAAGACGCATCATATGAATGTCGACTATTCCGCTTATGAGGGGCGGGAGCTGACTGGGAAGGTAAAGACGGTTATATTGCGGGGCAAGCCGGCGATCGAGGGTGGGAAGTGCCTGGTCGAAAAGGGTTATGGAAAATTCATTCCGCGGGGTAAGGTCCGCGGGTTTATTTAATAAAGATCAGATAGTTTATTTAAAATTGTTTGACACATGCCGAGAATCATCAAGTCGGGGCTGATCCAGATGAGCCTGCCATTGACGGAAGGTGAGGGCAGCATCGCAGAGATCAAGGAAGCCATGGTAGAAAAGCATATCCCCTATATCGAAGCGGCGGGTGCAGCGGGGGTACATATCCTCTGTTTGCAGGAGATCTTTAATACCCCGTATTTCTGTCCGGGACAGAACAGCGCTTGGTATGAGTCGGCGGAGGCTGTTCCCGGACCGACGATAACGCGGATGGCGGAGTATGCACGGCGCTACAATATGGTGATGATTGTACCCGTCTACGAAAAGGAACAGCCAGGTGTCCTTTACAATACAGCGGCGGTCATCGATGCGGATGGCAGCTATCTGGGCAAATACCGAAAGAACCATATCCCGCATACTTCAGGATTCTGGGAGAAGTACTTCTTCAAGCCGGGCAATCTGGGATATCCGGTGTTTCAAACGCGGTATGCGAAGGTCGGCGTCTACATCTGTTATGACCGGCATTTCCCCGACGGGGCGCGGTGTCTGGGATTGAATGGCGCGGAGATCGTCTATAATCCTTCGGCGACGGTGGAGGGGCTTTCGCAATATCTCTGGCGGCTGGAGCAGCCGGCGCATGCGGCGGCGAACGGCTATTTCATGGGCTGTATCAACCGGGTGGGCGAAGAGCGGCCGTGGAATCTCGGGAAGTTTTATGGCAGCAGTTATTTCGTCGACCCACGCGGACAAATTTTTTCACAGGCGTCCGACAGCAAGGACGAACTGTTGATCGCGGAGTTTAACCTGGACCAGATCGAAGAGGTGAGAAGCGTGTGGCAGTTTTATCGCGACCGCCGGCCGGAGACCTATGGTAAATTGACGGAGCTATGATCAGGGACAATCGATTGACGGATGCGGAATATGCGCGCAACTTCAGTGATATCCATCCTCCTTTCGGGACGCGGGATGCCGCGCTGGTGGATGCGAACCGCTGCCTGTTCTGTTATGATGCGCCCTGCACAAAAAGTTGTCCGACGCATATCGACGTGCCGAAGTTCATCAAGCAGATCGCGACCGATAATGTTTGGGGTTCCGCGCATACGATCCTCAGCGCGAATATCCTGGGCGGCGGGTGCTCGCGGGTCTGTCCCGTGGAGAAGTTGTGTGAGGGGGCTTGCGTATATAATCTGATGGAAGAGGCGCCGATCCCGATTGCGCGGCTGCAGCGGTATTCCGCGGAACAGTCAATCGCCGGGCGCTGGGAGTTGTTCCGGCGGGCGGCGCCGACGGGCAGACGGGTGGCTGTGGTGGGAGCAGGGCCGGCGGGACTTAGTGTGGCGCATGGGTTGGCGCAGGCAGGGGTGGATGTGACGATCTATGAGAAGGAGTTGCGCGGGGGCGGGCTGATGACCTATGGGGTCGCAGCCTATAAGGTGACGCCGGAGTTCTGTACCGATGAGCTGGAATATATCCTGTCGATCGGCGGGATCGGGATCCGGTATGGACAGGAATTGGGAAAGGACATCCATCTCGATGAACTGCGACATACCTACGATGCGGTATTTCTGGGGATTGGCGTGGGGTTGGCGCGTCAGCTGGAGATCCCGGGTGAGGAGCTTGAAGGAGTGGTGGATGCGATCCGATTTATTTACGATATCCGGAATGATGGGTATCCTTCGGTACCGGTGGGCGATAAGGTAGCGGTAATCGGGATGGGAATGACGGCGATCGACGCGGCGACACAAGCGAGGCGTCTGGGCGCGGGTGAGGTGACAATGCTGTATCGCCGGACGGCCGGGGAGATGTCTTGTACGAAGGCGGAGCTCGATCTGGCGATGCTGGATGGATGCCGGGTCATGTGGCTGACCGCGCCGGCGGCCGTCGTTGGTGCCGGCGGGCGGGTCTCGGGATTGGTGTGCCGCCGGATGCGGTTAGGCGAGCCCGACAGCAGTGGGCGGCGGATGCCGGTGCCTACGGGAGAGGAAATTATTTTGGAGGTTGATATGGTCATCAAGGCAGCGGGGCAGATGCCGTATGGGGAACTAATGACGCCGGAGTTTTCGCGGGCGGATGAAGGGGTAGCCCCCGTTTTTGCCGGCGGAGATTGCGTAAATGGGGGGAAGGAAGTGGTCGACGCGGTGCAGGCGGGTAAGGACGCCGCGGCGGCGATCTTGGCTTATTTTGCAAAATCCTGAGTTATGGCTGATTTGAGTACTGACTTTCTGGGGATCAAGTCGCCCAACCCGTTTTGGTTGGCGAGCGCGCCACCGACGGATAAGCAGGTCAATGTGATCCGGGCTTTGGAAGCCGGTTGGGGCGGCGTGGTATGGAAGACGCTGGGGAGCCAGGTCAAGAATGTTTCGTCGCGTTATTCGGCCGTCGACTATCAGGGCAGCCGCGTGATGGGGTTCAACAATATCGAGCTGATCAGTGACCGGCCGCTGGATCTGAATCTGCGGGAGATCCGGGAATGTATCCGGCTTTTCCCGGACCGGGCGATGGTGGTTTCGCTGATGGCGGACAATGACCGGAACAGCTGGCATGAACTCATCAAAAAGGTGGAGGACACGGGGGCACATGGGCTGGAACTGAATTTCGGGTGTCCGCATGGGATGACGGAGCGGGGAATGGGTGCGACCGTTGGGCAGGATCCGGAGATCGCGCGGCTGGTGGTTGAATGGGTGATTGAGGCGGCGACGATCCCGGTGATCACCAAGCTGACTCCAAATGTTCATTCGGTGGTCCCGACAGGTCGGGCCGCCGTGCAGGCGGGAAGCCAGGGTTTGTCCCTGATCAATACCATTCAGTCCGTTACAGGAGTTGATCTGGATACCTTCGTACCCAATCCGAATGTGGGAGGCCGGTCGACGTTCGGCGGCTACTGCGGGCCGGCCGTCAAGCCGATCGCGCTCAAGATGCTGACGACAATCGCCCAGGATACAGTGACTTCACGGGTGCCGGTATCGGGGATTGGCGGGATCAGCACCTGGAAGGATGCGGCAGAGTTCATGCTGCTGGGTTCGACAAGCGTGCAGATCTGTACAGCGGTGATGACACATGGATTTCGGATCATTGAAGATCTGTGTGAGGGCCTTAGCCACTGGATGGATGAAAAAGGCTTTGCCCGGACGACAGACTTTATCGGGCGCTCCGTCCCCACCCTGACAAACTGGGAAGAGCTGGATATCAACTATCATATCGTCGCGCGGATCGATCCGGGGAAATGTATCCATTGCGGACTTTGTTATATTGCCTGTGAGGATGCGTCGCATCAGTCGATCGCGCTGACGCCCGGGAATCCCTACAATACTTATACGATCAAGGAGGATGAGTGCGTGGGGTGTAATCTGTGCAAGCTGATTTGTCCGGTGGATGGATGTATCAGTATGGTGGAGCAGCGGCATGGCGCCGAATACCTTAACTGGAAGGAATTCGTGCGGCGTGGATTGCCGTTAAATGATCATTGAGTGGACAGTCAATGCCGGAGACCCGTTTTTTGGGTGTGAAAATCTATTTGCTTAAGAATTGTGGTACCAAGCTTATTTGCCACCTCAGTCATTTCTTTCGGGCTAAGTGGTTGATGCAAAAG
This sequence comes from Puia sp., assembly GCA_035570015.1. Lineage (GTDB taxonomy): Bacteria > Bacteroidota > Bacteroidia > Chitinophagales > Chitinophagaceae > Puia. Next base: position 3,134 of record DATMLR010000569.1, on the reverse strand, counting down.
GCGTTCAAATTGTTTGACCTGCTTGGACCGTTGAGAATTAATATCAAAGTCATCAACAAATACATCGTATCGAACGTCGCCAAATGTTACCTTGATGGAAGCGAAACAATCAAATTCCTCTAAGCCAGCTTTGACGAAATGCCGGTACTGGGCCTGAATATACATGTCGATAGGCGGGTGGTCCAAATGACTGGCATCCGTAATCTTCCGCTTCAATTCTTGAATAACGGCGGAGATGGGCTGATTGGCCGTTTTTTCAAAGATGGCGCCCTTACTTAAAGCAATGGCATGTTCCTGACCCATGAAAAATTTATTGAATTTTTCGATTACCCCAATCGCTGCTTTAGTCAGATCAGCTAGCCACACGTCATAGATTGAAAGAAGTTCTTTTTTGGAAAATTTGACCTTCACCTCATTGCTTGGATCGAAAGCACTCAACTCTCTTTCAAGCAGCTGAATCTTCTTGTCGAGATCCTCCGGTTCTTCGATTTCTTTACCTGCGATGGCATCAGCAACTAATTTAAGCGACCGAACAAGATAGTCCGACATTAGCTCAAACAGCAAATTTTTATCAGCACCGTATCCTTGTACGTCCGCCAAGTAGCGGTAATAAGATTGCTTCTCGTTATCCTTAATATAGATCGGCGGGTAGCCGTAACTGATCAGGATCAGATTGGTCAATATTCTGCCCGTTCTACCATTGCCATCATAAAACGGATGTATCGTCAAATACCGCAGGTGAAATTCGAACGCCAATTCCACAGGATGAAGTGCGCCTTTTTTCTTTCCGTCGATCTTTTCTTTTTCGGCATTTACCCAATTCACCAAGGCATGCATTTCCTCCTTTACCTCAGGCGGATCGGTAAAGTCAAATTTTTCATCCCGATAATTGATGACATGATTGGGCTGCTTTTTCCATTCGCCCAGTTTTGCTTTTTCGGTTGGGCTTTCTTCGTACATGATCTCTTTGTGGAGGTCCTTGATCCGACCTTCGGAAATATTCAACTCGCCTTTGCCCATCTTTAAGATCGCTTGTACAGCTTCATCATGCCCTTTCATCTCCATGACATCCTTCAGCGGCTTATTATGCACATTGATATTTCCGATCATCACGCTCTTCGTCTCGTCCAAAGTGAGTGTATTCCCTTCCATCCGGTTGGAATAGTAGTTCCAATCCAGGCGGAACTTGTAATTGATCTTTTGCAATAGGTCCCTGCCCAGCTTTCCATGTTCTTGAATGGATTGCTGTAACCGATCGATCTCCGATATTTTTTCCCGAAAGAACATAGTATTCGATTAAAGGCAGATACACTTCCCTACCCTGCAAGATAAAACGAATGCCGAACTATTTCGTCGAGAATTTGAAGAATGTCCAACTCACATATTTCTCCCCAGCCTTCAGGGTAGTCGACGGGAAAGACGGCTCGTTGGGTGAATTCGGGAAATGCTGGGTCTCCAGGCAGAAGGCGGTGCGATAGCCGTCGGTCTTGCCGGCTTTTAACGGGTTTGTCCCCGCCATGAAATTTCCGCCATAAAATTGGATCCCGGGTTGGTCGGTATAGACGGACATCACGATACCGCTGAGGTCGCCGGTGGCGATGGCGGCAGGGAGGTTGCTCGGTTCGTCGGCGATACTATTCAACAGCATAAAATTGTGATCGTAACCTTTTCCAAATTTGATCTGTTGATTGGCGGTATCGTCTACGCGACCGCCAATTGTGGTCGGCTTCGTAAAGTCAAATGGCGTGCCGGCTACAGGTTCGACCTTACCGGTGGGAATCAGCGTAGAATCGACCGGCGTGTAATGGTCGGCGTAAAGTTGAAGGAGATGGTTATTGATTGTCCCACTACCCTGGCCGTTGAGGTTGAAATAGGAATGGTTGGTAAGGTTGAGCACGGTGGGCTTGTCGGTCGTTGCATCGTAGTCGATCCGGAGTCCGTTGCTGTCTAGCGTGTAGATTACGGTGACGTTCAGGTTGCCGGGATAGCCTTCTTCGCCGTCTTTGGACAGATAGGTCAGCCGGAGGGTGGCGGTGTCCAGTTTCCGCGCGGTCCAGACGACGGCGTCAAAACCCTTTTTACCGCCGTGGAGCGTGTTGGGGCCATTGTTTTTATACAGCGTATATTCTTTTCCGTTGAGTTTAAACTTCGCCTGCCCGATTCGGTTGCCATAGCGGCCGACGATGGCGCCGAAATAGGTATCCGGCTGGTGGATGTATTTTCCGATGCTGTCGTAGCCGAGCACCACGTCCGTAGGATTACCATTCCTATCGGGAACGATGAGGCTGACGACCCGGGCACCGTAATTGGTAATGGCAGCTGTCAGATTTCCGTTATGCAGGAAGTAGAGGCCGGTGGTCAGACCGTCAACCGTATCCCGGAAGGAGTCGGGGTTGGGCAGCAGACCGGCAGCTATGGCAGTTGTTGTTTCGGCAGTGGCGGTAACCGGTTGTTGATTGCCGCCGCAGCCGGCCAGAAGGATTGCGGAGCATAGGAAATTCAGCTTGTTCATATAGCGACGTTTATTGATAAATGGATGTGCCGTCTTCGATCTGCGCCACATATACCTTCATCTGCTTATTCATGGCGGCCCGGTAGACGGGTGTGATCCGCGCTACCAGATTGTCGATCGCTTCTTCACGCAACAGGTTGATCGTGCAACCGCCGAAGCCACCGCCCATCATGCGGGCTCCGATCACGTCGTCGTCGTCCCTGACCTGGTCCACGAGGAAATCCAGCTCCGGGCAGCTGACTTCATAGTCGTGACTGAGACCGTCGTGGGTCTCGAACATTTTGGCGCCAAACGCCCGGAGATCGCCGTTCAACAGGTCTTCGGTCGCCGCAAGGAGGCGGGCATTTTCCCCCACGATAAAACTACACCGGCGCCATACCAGCTCATCCACCGGTTTTACGTATCGGTCAAGCAATTCCAAAGTGGCGTCGCGAAGGCTGGTCACCTCGGGATGATGGACCCTTATCAGGCGAACGCCCGCTTCACATTGCTGACGGCGCGTGTTGTATTCCGTGGAGGCCAGGGAATGTTTGACATTTGTATCGAGCAGGACGATGCGGATGCCTTCAAGGTTGAAGGGGAACCAGGCATATTCCAGACTTTGGCAGTCGAGGCGGATGAC
>DATMLR010000568.1:0-5762 GCA_035570015.1 Puia sp. | reverse complement strand
TGTTGTAATATTGGACCAGCTGGGTATAGTCGTCCCCTGATTTCCCATTGAGGTGATGGTTGCGGATGTATTGGTAGATGGCGTCCTTTTTGTCGGTAAAGAGCTGTAGCAGGTCCGACCATTTTTTTAGCCGGATGAAATTACCGTTCATGCGGACAAAATAAATATCGGCACTGATGATCTCGTCTTCCGTTGTAGTAGCGCCATAGGGAAGGGTCTCATGGATAGTCTTTTTTGTTTGCCTGCAAAGGCTAACCGAATTATTCACGAGTACCTGCAGCCAAACGCCGGCCTGAGCTTTATCTACGTCGGGTACCTGGTCTCCTAAAACAAAAAGATATTGCGTACCGGTTGTCGTATCGGTCAGCAGGATCTTTTTTACCGGTATGGTACATACCATTTCAGTGCCGTCGGCGTCGAGGAAGCTCACGTCATTATCGAGCAGGTTCAATCGTACCGAATGACTGGCATAGCTTTCCCCATTGCCGTCGAACAGCCTGGCTTTCATCCACTGGTCATTGAAGAAAGGAGTTCCGGCGGTGATCTTTACGAATTTAATGGGCTGGTGGACCATTCCTGAAATGTCCGTATTATTTCGGTTGGTAAAAGAAAAATTATCGGAATTCACGTTCACCACCTGCTGGCTTCTGGTAGTCAGACAGCAAAGGAATAATGCCGCAGTGAGGAACGGGTATCTCATAGCTTAAAGATAGGAGTTTTATCCGGATCCGTCCATTGGATGGATGGGTCTTTCCGGAACCAGGTCAGCTGGCGTTTGGCGTACCGGCGGGTATTGGTCTTGATATTGGCAACGGCCTCATCCAGAGACGTCTTTCCGTCAAGGTACTCGAATATCTCTTTATATCCAACGGTTTGGAGGGCATTGTGGTTACGGTAGGGCAGGAGACCCTTTACTTCTTCGACCAGTCCATGTTCGATCATCTGGTCAACGCGGTCATGGATGCGGCGGTGCAGCTCTTCTTTGGGAAGGTCCAGGCCGATCTTGCGGATGCGAAAAGGGCGATGCCGGGGTGCACCACTACGAAAGCTGAGGATAGATCGGCCCGTGGAGAGGCAGACTTCAAGCGCGCGCAGCAACCGCTGAGGGTTGTGTCGCTCGCCTTCGGCGAAGAAGGCGGGGTCGTGGAGTCTCACTTCCTCCTGGAGCCAGACAATACCATTGAGATCATATTGTTGCTGGAGCCGGCGGCGAATGGCGGGATCGACGGCAGGGATCTCATCGAGGCCGTCGGTAAAAGCTTTAATATAAAGCCCCGTGCCGCCGACCATAACAGCGATGGAGTGCTCACGAAATATTTCCGCTGACCATTGGAGGGCCAGCTCTTCAAAAATGGCAGCATTGACCTCTTCGCGGATGGAATGGGTGTCGATACCATAATGATGAACAGCCCGGAGCTCTGCTTCGGAAGGCTTGGCGACGCCGATATTCAATTCGCGGTAGCATTGCCGGGAATCGGCCGAGATGATCTTCGTTTGCTCCTGTTGGGCCAGCAGGATGGCGGCGGCTGTCTTTCCTACTGCGGTCGGCCCTGCGATAATTATAACAGTAGGTTGCTGCACCGTTTAGATGATTTCGTCGGTAGCGCCCTCTTCTCCTTCTTCACTTTGTTCCTCGGTGTCCGCTGGCTCCTCCTCCCCCTCTTCACCTTTCAGAACAAAGCCTTCGGTCCCTTTGGTGAGATCGTATTTCTCTTCCATCTCCGTCAGTTTGTCGCCGACCAATCCCTTGGTGCCGTATTGTGAGGGTGCAATGCCTTCGGCTTTGACTACTGCAGGATAGTCCAATTTGCCGCTCTCTTCTTTGGACACATTGATGAGCTCCACCAGGAAGCTCCAGTTCTTAACGAAATCGTACACGTAGATGAATTTCTGGTTGGGGTCACGGATCTCCGAACCGATGGGGGTAGCTTCCATCAGCAGCGGTTCCGCCCGGTAAGGTTTGTCGTATTTCTCCAGCGTAATCTCCCGGCCGCGCTGCCAAAGATCGTTACTGCGGTAAAAAGTGGCCTGATGCTTACTGTCGAATTCATAGGCTTTCAGGATCACCTGGTGAAGCTGCAGAAAGCTTTGTGTATGCCGAACCGCAACGTCCCTGTAAACGCTGTCATCTTCCTCAAAATAGATCCTAAATTTCAAGATCGCCATAGCAAATTTGCAGATTTTAGCTCACAAGATACATAAATTCGACAAACGCAAATTGATTTACTTGACCGGCCTCAAATTGAGCCCAGCGGCCCTTTTCATCATAAAATCCCACGCTTCTTCGTAGTTGTTGGCAATCACTCCGTCCAGGATCGCTTCGCGGATAGCATTCTTCAATACACCGACGGTGGGACCGGGTTGGAGGCCAAATTTTTCCATGATCATTTCGCCGGTCACGGGTGGCTGCCAGTTGCGGATGCGATCCTTTTCTTCGACTTCCCTGAGCCTTTCCCGCACCAGCTCGAAATTTTCCAGATAGCGTTTGACCTTCTGCTTGTTCTTCGACGTGATATCGGCTTCGCAGAGAGTCATCAGCGCATCGATATCGTCGCCGGCGTCGAAGAGGAGCCGGCGGATAGCCGAGTCCGTGATATTTTCTTTGGTCAGGCTGATTGGGCGAAGGTGGTATTCGACGAGCTTGCGGACATAGCGCATTTTTTCGTTTTGCGGCAGTTTCAGCCGGGCGAAGATGCGGGGGACCATCCTGCCGCCGACCACTTCATGGCCGTGGAAGGTCCAGCCCAGGTCTTTCTCGAAGCGTTTGGTTGCCGGTTTCCCGATGTCGTGCAGGATGGCGGCCCAGCGGAGCCAGAGGTCGTCCGTATGGCGGCTGATATTGTCGAGCACTTGCAGGGTATGGTAGAAATTATCCTTATGCCCCTGGCCGTCTATGTATTCGGCGCCGACGAGGTCGACCATTTGGGGGAAGATGATTTTCAGTAGACCGGTGCGGAACAACAGGTCAAACCCGATCGAGGGCTTTGGACTTCCGATGATCTTGTTCAGTTCGTCGGTGATCCGCTCCTGCGAGACGATCTTTATTCTTGGTGCATCCTCTGTGATGGCGTCGAGGGCCGACTCATCGATCTTGAAATTCAGTTGCGTTGCGAAGCGGATGGCGCGTAACATGCGCAGCGGGTCGTCACTGAATGTCCGGAGCGGGTCGAGGGGGGTGCGGATCAGCCGCTTTTTCAGGTCGTTTTGTCCGTCGAACGGGTCGATCAGTTGGCCGTAGTCTTTGTCGTTGAGGCTGATGGCCATGGCGTTGATCGTGAAGTCGCGGCGCAGCTGGTCGTCCTCTATCGTGCCCGGCTCGACATTCGGATTGCGGGATTCGGCGCGATAGCTTTCTTTCCTGGCGCCGACAAATTCTATCTCCAGCTCGTCCCATTTGATCTGGGCGGTGCCGAAATTCTTGAAAAAGGAAACCGATGGTTTGGGGAAAAGTCCGGCTGCTACCTTGTGGGCCAGTTGGATGCCGTCGCCGGTGCAGACAATATCAGCGTCCTTGGTGGGGCGGCCGATCAGCCGGTCGCGGACGAATCCGCCGATGAGGTAACAGGGTACCTGCAGGTCTGCTGCGGCCCGGGCGATCAATTGGAAAACGAAGGATTCTTTATCGGTGTATTTAATGTCCATGAACTAGCTCGGCCGCGAAGTTATAGAATGTGCGGAAGATTCGCCTTACAGGGTTTGCAAAAGTTGGACGTCTTCTATCCTGTATGCGCAATTAAAGTGTCCTAGCGGGCAGGCTTTGTAACCGTGGAGCCCGCAGGGGCGGCAGTCGAGGGGCTGCCGGATCTCGACGATAAAGCTTTTATCACTAAGCGGCCCGAAGCCAAAGGCGGGGATAGTTGAGCAGTAGACAGCGGTGACCGGTGCGTTGACGGCGGATGCGAAATGCATGGGGGCCGAGTCGTTGACATAGTTCATTTCGGCGTCCTTCATCAGGGCGGCGGACTGAAGGAAGCTAAGCGTGCCGCTGAGATTGACGGCTTTCGGCTGAGCGGCTTTTATTTCTTCACACAGGCCTCTGTCGTTTGGCGCGCCGAGCAGGTAGACAGCGTATTCTTCGGGGACCTGCCCGAGGAAGGCAGACCATTTTTCCTTCGGGTATTGCTTCGTGAACCAGACGGAGGCGGGAGAGACGGTGATATAGGGTTTGGTTTTATATGGCCTGACCTTTTCTTCGTCCGCTTGAGTAGGGTACAGGTGCGGTTTGGCCGGCTGGTTGTCGGTTAAGGCGGCTATCAGGGCTTGGTTGCGTTCGATCTCGTGCCGGTTACCGACGATATGCGGGATCTTCTTTGTGAACAGGAAACTCAGGGGGTTTTTGTCAAAACCGATCCTCTGGCCAGCCCCTGAGAATGCAGTGAGAAGGCCGGTGGCGGCGAATCGCTGGACGTTGATTATGATGTCGTATTTTGCCCGGCGAATGCTGCCGATCAGGTTGAGAAGATTTCGCAGCTTGCGCTCGCGCTTATTCCAGATGAGGACTTCGTGTATAAAGGGATGCCCGGTCAGGAGGGTTTCGTTGCCTTTTCTTACCAGGAAATCGATACGGGCATCCGGATAGTGGGCATGAAGCTTTTCGAGAAGGGCTGTGGCGAGAACAACGTCACCAATAAACGCCGTTTGTATGACGAGAAATTTCATTTGTAAACGATCTTGCGGATCTGTTTGTTCCCTTCGTCGGCGACAAAAAGTGTTCCGTTGGCGCCAATCGCAAGACCTACCGGAAGATCAAATTCCGCTATGTTACCGGGGCCATTCGAAAACCCCGTTATTCCATTCCCGGCGATGGTGGTGACTGCTTGCGAAGGCGCGATCATTCGCACGGTGTTATAGTCATTCACCCAAAGATTGCCGCTTTTGTCCAATCTAAGCTCATTGATCCCTTCGAATGCTGCCGTGCCGGCTGTGCCGTCCTGGTATCCGGGTGAGGATTGACCGGCGATGGATATCCGGTTGCCGAGGGAATCCAGACGATATACCTCGACATCGGCGGCGTAGTAGACGTTATGATTATTATCGCACGCGATCCCAAGCATCTGTTCTGCGGCAGTGGAGTCGATATACAAAGTCTTGACATTGCCGGCCTGGTCGACCCTGCGAATGGATAGGTAGTCCGCGACATATATCGTTCCCGCGCTGTCGATGTCCATTGCTTCGAGCGCTTTGAAACCGGCTGCAGCGCCCTGGCCATCGACCTGACCGGAGGCGCCGCCGGCAAGCGTCGTCACGGCACCGGCAGGGGTGATCTTCAGGATCTTTCCCTGACCGACCGACAGCACATAGAGATTACCTTGTCTGTCGCAAACGATGTCGCTGGTCTGGTCGTTGACCGTAGTGATGGTGGATACCGTGCTGTCTGATGTCGAGATCTTCCAAATGGTACCGCTCGCCGCGTCGCAAACATAGAGGATGCCGCTGGAATCCGCAGCCACGCCCATCGGCGTGCTGTATTGTCCGCTAAAGTTGGCATAGGTGGAAACAAGATAATTGCTTGACACAGTATCGGTGGAAACTGGACCGGCCGGGTTGTTGCTTGGCGAGCAAGAGACGAAGATGAGGATTGCAGGCAGGATCAGAAGGATCTTTTGCATCGGGTATTTTGGGCAAGATAACAAGAAAATTCAAGGTGGTCAAGGGCGGATGATGGTCGGGGCGCCATCCCGGTTCCATTTTACGATGGAGGAGGGTTGTTTCGGCATTTCATCGTCCCGGCGGTAATGCACAACATAATCGACGCCGGAGAT
>DATMLR010000567.1:0-8960 GCA_035570015.1 Puia sp. | reverse complement strand
CCGGGAGACGTTCCGCAGCAAGGCGATCCTGGGGAGTCATGATGATACGACGGAGGACCATGTTGTCGAGGCCGCAGCGTATGGCGTTACGCTGGCGGAGATGCCGACGACGCTGGCAGCGGCGAGGAAAGCGAAAGAGCTGGGGATGTGGGTATGCATGGGTGCGCCGAATTATTATCGCGGCGGGTCGCATTGCGGGAATTTGTCCTGTCAGGGCGCCATGGATGAGGGGTTGGTGGACATCCTGTGCAGCGATTATCATTTCCCGACGATGCTGGGGAGTGTGGTCAGGATGATAGAAGATGGGATCGAGCCGCAGGATGCGGTGAACCTGGTGTCGCTGAACCCCGCGAGGATGCTTGGGCTGAGTGAGCACACCGGGAGCATCGAGGTGGGGAAGCAGGCTGATCTGGTTGCCTTCTCCGGCGAGCGGTCGTTTGCGGCGGTATCACAGGTTTGGGTAGACGGCATCCGCAAATTCTCCGCCGATTACAAGAAAGGAATATTACCTTCAGCAAGATGAAAATAGGGGTCATCGCGGACATTCATGAAGACATTGTAGCCCTTAAAGCCACCTTCTCCTTGCTGGAAAAAACCGGCTGTACTGATGTCATTTGTCTCGGCGACATCGTCGGCTTCAAAGTCAACACTTACAATTATCTGGATACGCGCAATGCGCATGAGTGCATTGCGATGGTGAGGGACAATTGCCGCGGAGTGGTGATCGGCAATAACGATCTGTATCAAATCCGGAAGTTACCGGTGTATCGGGATGGAATTGATTTTCCGGAGAACTGGTATGACCTGGATTACTTCGAACGTAAGGCGCTTTTTGGGAATTCGATCTTTTTGTATGAGGATGTACAGTTGAGTGCGTTGTTAACCAAGGCAGACCGGGCATGGCTGGAAGGGCTGCCCGATATCTGGATTGGGGAGTATGGCGGCATGAAGTTCCTCTATTCGCACTTCGTGTACCCGGACCTGAATGGCCTGCGTAGCTACTTCCCGAAGCGGGCGGAGGAATTCCGGGAGCATTTGGCTTTTATCGGGCAACATGGGTGTTCGATCGGCATCTCGGGCCATTTTCATTTCGAAGGGTTGAGCAGGGTGCGGGAGGATGATGTCCGGCGACAAGGTTTTGGCGCATATGGGTATTCGCAGGAGCTGCAATATTGGTCCGGGCCATGTGTGGCGAGGGGTCAGTTTACGAATGGTTACCTGATCATCGACACGGAGCAGTCGACGGTAGAGGCGATGCGGTTGTGAGGGTCGCCTCCGCTGAAGCTTCGGCGGGCGAAGGCGGTGCGGTTATAAAACCAGTCGCCCGTATAATTCTTCGAGGGTAGCCGCGGGGTTGGCAGAAAGACCGGGATGGACGCGCGAGGTTTGAAGGATGGTGCTGCGGGTGGCGGTCAGCCAGCGGAAGCGGTTCGCAATATCGAGGCGCGCGATAGGGCCGCCGGTTGCTTCTCCGCGAGTTATAGCACCGAATGCGTGCAGGTGCTGTGTAAGCTCTACGAGATCGAGGTGCGGGTCGAGGGTAAGCAGTCGTTCGCAGTCGGAGGTACAGCGGAGACCCAGGAATTTTGTGTCGGGGCAATAAAGGATGACCCCAACATTTAGGAACTCTTCGCGGTCCACACGGGGGACGACGCGAATGACGGCATATTCAAACAAGTGCGGTGCGGGCATGAAGGGCCTCCTTTACAAAGATCGCGGATGTAGCGATCCGGGTTATCAGGAATTGTGTATAGACAGAACGAATCTCCTCCGGAGATTGGCCTGAAGGCCAGTTGAGCAGCCATTCTTCCGGGATAAGGTCGATGATCTCCCCGATATGGTCCGGGGTGAGCCGGTTGCTGTAAACGGTGTCGACGGTTTCGATCTCGGATGCCTGCGGCAGGAGGACGTGCTCCCGGACCGGCAGGAAGGGTCTGGTTGCTTGCTGTTCCCAATTGTCCCAGGAATGGTGAAAATACAAAGCAGCGCCGTGATCGATCAGCCAAAGCTCTTTGTTCCAGATCAGCATATTGGTGTTCCGGGCGGTGCGGTCGACATTGGTCAGCAGGCAGTCGAGCCAGACGATCTGAGAAGCGGTCAGGGGGTCGACCCGATTGACCACGGGATCGAAGCTGATCGAGCCGGAGAGGTAGTGCAGGCCGATGTTCAGGCCGACGCTTGCTTTCAGCAGGTCCTGAATCTCTTCGTCGGGTTCGGTCCGGCCGAATGCAGCGTCCAGCTGCGCCAAAACGATCTCCGGCACTTTCAGCCCCAGACTGCGGGCGATCTCGCCGCCAATCAATTCGGCGATCAGCGCTTTTATCCCTTGTCCCGCCCCTCGAAATTTCAGGACATACAGGAATCCGTCGTCCGCTTCAGTAATTGCCGGCAGGGAGCCGCCTTCCCGGAGCGGGGTCACGTAGCGGGTCACGCGAACTTCTCTTAAATGGGGTGGATACTTCATGGGTGGCTACTTCATGGGTTGATCCCGTGTGGGTGAAAATTGGGTCAAAGATATGAATCGCCGATTATCTATTTTTGGGAAATGGAGTTCTTACGGATCGTCGACGTCAGCGCACGCGGTGGGGCGTTGCAAGGGATTAGCTTCATCCAGCAACGAAGGCAGCGGCTGGCGGTGGCGGGGGCGACGGGCTCGGGCAAAAGCACGCTGCTGAAGGTGATTGGCGGGCTGGTGCAGCCGGATGGGGGGAGCGTTCTATTCGAAGGGCGTCGGGTGTTGGGACCGGCGGAAACGCTGGTACCGGGCCATCCGGATATTGCGTATCTGTCGCAGGATTTTGAACTACGGAACAATTATCGGGTAGAAGAGGTATTGTCCTACGCCAGCGAGCTGACGGAGGAAGAGGCGGCGGCGTTGTATAGGGTGTGCAGGATCGATCATTTATTGGGGCGAAGGACCGATCAAGTATCGGGTGGGGAAAGGCAGCGCATAGCACTTGCGAGGCTGCTTGTGCGGCCGCCGAAGCTAATGTTGCTGGATGAGCCTTATTCGAACCTGGACCGGGTACATAAGGAAATACTCCGGTCGGTGATCGCGGATATCCTGGAGCGGTTTGAGATGAGCTGTATCCTTGTATCGCATGATCCAGCCGATATCCTGTCATGGGCGGATGAGGTCATGGTCCTGAGGGAAGGAATGCTGGTGCAGAAGGGGGGACCGGAGCGTATCTACCGGCAACCCGCGGACGAATACGTGGCGGGTCTTATGGGGAAATATAACCGAATCCATCCCGTGCTGGCGGCGCGTCTCGGACGGCTGCCGGGGGCGGGTCAGGGAAAGGATCTGCTGATCCGGCCGGAGAAGCTGACGCTGTCGGCATTGGGCAGTGCGGCGGCGCAGGGTAGGGTGACGGGGATCTCGTTCGTCGGCTGTTATTATGAGGTGGAGGTGGAAATCGCGGGCACCCGGCTGCTGGTCAGGGCGGATACGAATGCTTATCAGAAGGATCAGGTGGTTTATATCGGGCTGACGGCCTGACAATTTATTTGATGGTTGGTTCAATGGTTCCTGGACGGTTGCTTACCTTCGGGACCTAAAATGCATAGTTTTTATTAAATACACTGTTTTCATATGAGAAAAACTTTTGGTTTGATCGCAGCAGCATTGCTTGTCACGCCATTCATTACCCGGGCGCAGTCCGCTACAACGGGGAGCGTATACGATCAGCATGAGGCCTTTGCGCCGTTGTTTTATCCGGCGTATGGCGATGATATCCGGTCGGCTGCGGGAGCGCCGGGCCCCCGATACTGGCAGAACCGGGCAGATTATAAGATCGATGCCCGGTTGGATACCGTGGAGCAGTCGGTCTCGGGCACGGTAGTGATCACGTACAAGAATAACTCGCCGCAAAATCTTCCTTTTGTCTGGCTTCAGTTGGATCAGAATATTTATCAGGACAGCTCCCGCGGGGAGGCCGTCACCGAAATCACCGGGGGTCGCTGGGCGAACCGCAATGCATTCAACGGTGGCGATGAGCTGAAGTCGGTGGAGCTGATCAATCCGGTGACGGGGAAGGGGGAAGCTGCGGATTACCTGGTATCCGATACGCGGATGCAGATCAAGCTGCCGGCGGACCTGAAAGCGGATGGTGGAGTGCTGAAGATCAGGATCGAGTATAGCTTCAAGGTCCCTGAGTATGGCACCGACAGGATGGGGAGGATGCAGCCGAGGCCGGGGAACAGCGCATGGATCTATGAGATTGCGCAATGGTACCCGAGGATGTGTGTCTTTGATAATGTATATGGCTGGAATACGCTTCCTTACCTGGGGCAGGGTGAATTCTACCTGGAATACGGGGATATCGATTACCTCGTGAATGCGCCGGGCAATATGATTGTCGGTGGTTCGGGCGAACTGATGAATCCGGCGGAGGTGTTGACGGCGAGGGAGCAACGGCAACTGGCTGCGGCCCGCGCAAGTGACAAGACGGTGGCGATCCGCGGGAAGGAGGAGGTGGGAGATGTGTCGACCCGGCCGGCCCAGAACAGGCTGACCTGGCATTTCCATTGCACCAATACCCGGGACGTGGCCTGGGGGGCTTCGGCCGGCTTCGTCTGGGATGCGGCACGGATGAATCTGCCGGGCGGAAAGACGGCGCTGGCGGAATCGATGTACCCGGTGGAAGTATCGAGTGATTCTGCCTGGGGGCGTTCGACGGAGTATGTAAAGGGTTGTATCGAGTTCTATTCCAAGTATATGTATGAGTTCACCTATCCTTCCGCGACCAATATCGCGGGGACGGTAGGCGGGATGGAGTATCCGGGTATCGTCTTTTGCGGCGCGCGTGCGCGCGGGGGTGGGTTGTGGGGAGTGACCATGCATGAGTTTGGGCACAACTGGTTCCCGATGATCGTCGGCAGCAACGAACGGAAGTACCCGTGGATGGATGAAGGGTTCAATACCTTTATCAATACGCTTGCGGATTCGGCCTTCAATCACGGGGAATACTGGAGGAAGGATAATCCTGCGCGGGAGACGTATTACTGGCATCCCGGCGACGATCCGATCATGACGATCCCGGATGTGGTCCAGGGGCGGAATCTTGGACTAACAGCCTATGCCAAGCCAAGCCGTGGGTTGACGCTGCTGCGGGAAGAGGTGCTGGGCAAGTCGAGGTTCGATTATGCATGGCGGTACTATGTGCACCAATGGGCCTTCAAGCATCCGACGCCTTTCGATTTCTTCCATGCGATGGAGAATGGGTCCGGCGAGACGCTGGATTGGTTCTGGCGGGGTTGGTTCCTGGACGACTGGAAGATCGACCAGGCAGTTACGGGGGTAGCGCCAGTTAGCGCCGATGATGCTTCGAAGGGGGTGGTCATTACGATCGAGAACTTCCAAAAGCTGCCAATGCCGGTGACGGTGGAGGTAACGGAGGCGAATGGAAAGACGGGGCGGATAAAGCTGCCGGTAGAGGTCTGGATGCATGGGCCCGTCTGGAAGTTCCATTACGCGTCGGCCGATAAGGTTACGATGGTGACGGTGGATCCGGATGGTAAGTATCCCGATTCCGATCGCTCGAATAATGTCTGGAAGGCGCAATAAAACAACGAATTAATATGAGCAATAGTAAACGACCGGCATCGGCGGCGATCACTATTTTCGGCGCGCGGGGCGACCTGACGATACGAAAGCTGATACCGGCGCTATACAATCTCTATGTGGACGGGCATCTACCTGATCATTTCAGCATTTTTTGTGTCGACTTTGTCACCATCGACCAGCAGGCCTACCGGGATCAACTGTTGGCGGGGATCAATGAATTCAGCCGGAGCGGGAAGGCCGATCCGGCCAAATGGGAGGTGTTCAGCCAGCGGATCTTGTACATTCAGGGCGATTTCCAGCAGGATGTTACCTATACCACGGTGCGGGCAAGTGTTAAGGAGTTCGAGGGGAAGTACCAGGAGCGCGGGGTCAGGATATTCTATTTTGCCGTGGCGCCGCGGTTTATCGAAATGATCTCCGATTCGCTATGCGCGGCGAAGCTTTGTACGGAGGACAACCGTCACCGGATCATCGTGGAGAAACCATTCGGGACCGATCTCGAATCGGCCAGAAAACTGAACCGTTACTTGTCGAAGCGGTTTAAAGAACGACAGATCTATCATATCGATCACTATCTGGGAAAGGAGATGGTACAGAATATCGCGGCCTTCCGGTTTGGGAATCATGTCTTCGAACCGTTGTGGAACAAGGATTTCATCGATCATATCCAGATCAGCGTGGCGGAAGAGGTAGGCGTGGGAAAGCGCGGCGGGTATTACGACACCAGCGGGGCGTTGCGCGACATGATCCAGAACCACCTCCTGCAGCTGTTGTGCCTGATCGCGATGGATTGTCCGAAAGCCTATGAAGCCGAGGCGATCCGGGACAGTAAGGTCAAGGTGCTGAAACATATCCGGATGATGACGACGGAACAAGTGTGGAAGAATGTGGTCCGGGCTCAGTATACGGCCGGGGAGGTACAGGGGCAGCCGCGGGTCGGCTATCGGCAGGAGGCGCAGGTGGCTCCGGATTCGAAGACGGAGACGTTTGTGGCGGCGCGGTTCTTTATCGACAGTCAGCGGTGGAAGGGGGTGCCCTTCTTTTTGCGGACGGGAAAGTCGATGCCGCGGCAGTCGTCGGTGATCATGATCCAGTTCAAGGATAGCCCGCATAAGATCTTCAAGGATGACTCGATTCCAAACCGGCTGGTGATCAGCATTCAGCCCGAGCTGGAGCTCAAATTGGGATTTGAGAGCAAGGTGCCGGGGCTGGATATGAAGCTGGTGACGCAGGAAATGGACTTCATGTACACCGATAGTTTATCCCAGTCGTTGCCGGAGGCTTATGAAACCTTGCTGCTGGATGTCCTGGAGGGAGATGCGACGTCGTTTATGCGTACGGACCAGATAGAGATGGCCTGGAAGATCGTGATGCCGATATTGGATGCGTGGAAGAAGTCACCCGGCAAGCAGTTGCAATTCTATCCGGCGGGCAGTTGGGGACCGGCGGCGGCGGATAAGCTGCTGAAGCCATTTGCCAAAGAGTGGTATCGGTTGACGACGCATCCGAAGGTGGCGCAGAATATGGCGAGTATCGAATAAAAGCGGGAAGATCGCGCGGAGACCGGCTTATGGCGTAAATTACGGGATAAAATTAAGCTTCGATGTTACGCCATTTGTATTTCCCCATCGTCCTCCCGTTATTCCTGGTGGTCGCTTTTGCCGGAAAGGATCGGCAATCCGAAGGGGGGTGGGTATCCCTTTTTAACGGCAAAGACCTGTCCGGCTGGGACACCTACCTGGCGCCGCCGACCGACAGTAATGGGAAGAGGATCAGCGACCAGCCTGTCGGTCTCAACAACGATCCCCGGCATGTATTTACAGTGGTGCCAGAAGGCGGGGAGAAGGTCATCCGCATCTCCGGTGAAGGGACGGGGGCGGTGATCACCCAAAAAGATTATTCCGACTATCATCTTCAGCTGATGTTCCGATGGGGCGCCCTGCAGTGGGGTGCTAAAAAGCACAAGAAAAAGGACAGCGGTCTGTTGTATCATTCCGTCGGGCCTTATGGCGCTGATGGAGGTGCCTGGATGCGGTCGCATGAGTTCCAGGTAGAGGAAGGAGATGTCGGCGAATATTGGGGTTGTGCCGGCGGGATGGCGGATATCCCGGCCGTGAAGAAAACAGACAGCGGCTATGAGTATGACCCGGGTGGACAATTGTATAGCTTTTCGGTGCATAATGCCATCGGACGTCATTGCTACAAGCGCGGAGACGCCGAGCGTCCCACGGGGGAATGGAATACGCTGGACCTGTATTGCCATGGCGACACCAGCGTGCATATGGTCAACGGCCGGGTCATGATGGTACTGTATCATCTTGCACAATGGGATGACGGAAAGGTATCGCCCCTTTCCAGGGGAAGGATACAATTGCAGTCCGAGGGGGCGGAAGTATTCTACAAGCAGATAAAAATCCAGCCTATTTCGCGGATCCCGGCGGATATTCTTATCTCAAACGGTCGATAACATGAAGTGTCTTTATGGATTATAAGAAGGAAGCGGCGGCGGCGGCGTTGTCATTGATCCGGCCGGGAAGTACGGTCGGATTCGGCGCGGGATCGACGATGTTACATCTGATCAACTTCGTCAGCGAGGATACCGGTTTGGCGGAATCGTTGCGCGTCCTGTCTTCTTCCTTTCCGACGAGGGAACTGTTACGGGAAAAGGGCTTTGTGGTTGCTGAAGCGGGTTGGACAGCGCGGGTGGATTTGTATTTCGACGGGTGCGACCAGTTCGATCGCCGGTTAAGTGCCTTAAAAAGCGGCGGCGGGGTACATACTTCGGAAAAGGTGCTGGCTGCCATGGCGGAGGAGTTTATTTTAGTGGGGGATGCGGCCAAGCGGGTAGAGCGGTTGGGGGTTGAATATCCATTGGTGCTGGAAGTGATCCCTGAGGCGCTGGCGTATGTGAGCGATCGGGTGCAGCGGTTCTTTCAACCGGTCAGATCGGTCGTGCGGCGCAGCGATAAGAAAGATGGGGCGGTGATCACGGAGCGTGGGAATTTCCTGATCGACTGCTGGTTCGATCCGTTCCCTGAGCCGGCGGTCATCAACGACCGGTTGCTTGGGATCCCGGGGATACTGGAGCATTCTTTATTCTATAACCTCGCGCATCGGGCGATCGTGGCGGGACCTGATGGGATCAAGCAATATTTGAGGAGCGGAGAAATATGACGAAGCGAAAATATTTCACGTATGTACTCGTCCTGGGCCTGTTGACCGCGATCGGACCATTTTCGGTCGACATGTATCTGCCGGGGTTTGAAGATATCGCGGCGAGTCTCGGGACAACCGCTGCGATGGTCGCGCTGTCGCTTTCCAGCTTTTTTGTAGGCATCTCTTTAGGCCAGCTGTTGTATGGGCCGCTGATGGACCGGTATGGCCGGAAGAAGCC
>DATMLR010000566.1:0-2645 GCA_035570015.1 Puia sp. | reverse complement strand
AGTATAAGGCCGAGGACCGGCTGGCAGGGCTCATGGGCATTTTTACAGGGATCACGATTGTCATCGCCTGTCTTGGGCTTTTCTCGCTGGCAACGTTTGCGGCGCAGCAACGCCTGAAAGAGATCGGGATCCGCAAAGTGCTCGGGGCGTCGGTCGGATCGATCAGCGCCCTGCTATCCCGGGATTTTTTGTGGCCGATCCTGTTGTCTACTCTTATCGCGTGTCCGCTTGCCTGGTGGGTGATGCACCGCTGGCTGCAGAACTTCGCCTACCGCACTTCGATCAGTTGGTGGATCTTTCCGGTGACGGGGATGGGATTGCTGCTGATCGCGCAGCTGACGGTGCTATTCCGGACAATAAGGGCTGCGCGGGCCAACCCGACGGTCAACCTGCGCAGCGAGTAGGGCATCGCCAGCAAGGGTAGTGGTATCGCGAGTGAGGGCGTTTATTTGATCGACGTGATGGCAGTCGAGCCGCGGTCGGTTTGTGTCTTTATGATCCCGGCGCCGGGCGCGTACCATTCGGTGACGTCGATATTGATGTTCGGGGCAGGAAAGGGCCCGGATTTGTAATTGACTTTGCTTTTATACGTGATCTTGACGCAGTTCCAGGTACCGGCGCTGGTCGTCACCGATTCCTGGCCGATCACTTGCCGGTTGTAGATCCACATGGTAAGCGTTCCACCCCCGCTGGAAAAAGGGTTGGGGGGTGGGGGAGGGCCGGGAGGGCCGCCCGGGCCGCCGGGTCCATTGTTGTTGCTGTTCGACAAAACGATGTATCCACTTTTCAGCGTATCGCCGGCTTTCATTCCCGACGGATATTCCAGGATGCCTCCGGTTCCGCTCACCTGCGCGCTGCTCATCTTCCCGGCCGGGCCGTCCGGCAGCATAAATTTCATGTCCATCTGGATGGCCCCGCCCGTACATTTGACCGTGCTGGTAGCGGTATTCGTCGGCCTTTCCTTCTTATCGAACATTTGGCTGCTAAGGGTGCCGGTGGTTATGCCGCCGCTGTTGCTGACATTGGAAACGGTATAGACATTTCTGCCATTGGGTTCGCCTTTCTTGTTGTATGAAGTCACTTCAATCGTCTTCCCCTGCTGAAGAAAAAGATATTGAGTGCAGTCCTGTGACCAGGCGGCAATGCCGGGCAAGAGGAGCAGGAGGAGAAAGGGGAAAGGGGTGAACTTTTTCATATTATGAATTGTTTGAATCAGAAAGGTAGGCTAATTTTTCACTCCGGCCCATACCATTAAATGGGTATAATTTTTCCCAGTCCCTATTGGAATATAGTTAGGATTCCTTTATCACTTTCCGGCATTGTTATTGAAAAAGGTATATAGAGATTATTCACCTTAAATTAATAGAAATGAGTGCCCAAAAAGTAATCATAAGCGCTTTATCAGGTCTTGTCGCAGGGGTGGCCATAGGAATTCTCGTTGCCCCGGCCGAAGGCGGCGAGACGCGCCAGCGGATCGCGGATACCGCCGACTCCCTGAAACGGAAATTGAGAAGACTAAGAGGGATTACGACCGATGAATTGGATGAATTGTCAGAGATTTTTGAAAGAGAGGCCGATGGGTTGCGGGACGATGTCCGGACCCGGGTCTTGAACCTCATTAAAGCCGCCAAAGAGAAAGGTAACCACATTAAGGAGGAAGCTTTGTCCTAGTTGATAAAGCTTTCGGTAAAGAGGGGAGCCCAATGGGCTCCTTTTTTTATTTGAGGCGGTCCCGGCCCGGAATTCCCCAAATCCTGTTAATTTGCGGCCTCACAAAACCATGTTTATCTATGCCCGTCGACCTTCGTTCCGATACCGTTACCCGGCCTACCCCGGCAATGCTGGATGCGATGATGCATGCAGAAGTGGGAGATGATGTTTTCGGGGAGGACCCGTCGATCAATCAGCTTGAGAAGATGGCTGCCGAGCTTTTCGGGATGGAAGCGGCGCTGTATTCGCCCAGCGGAACGATGTCCAACCAGATCGGGATCAAATGTCATACGCAGCCGGGGGATGAGGTGATCTGTGAGCGGAGCTCGCATGTATATGTGTATGAGGGCGGCGGGATCGCCTTCAATTCGGGTTCGCAGGTCAGGGCGCTTGACGGGACCCTGGGGCGGATCACAGCGGCTCAAATCAGCCAGGCTATCAATCCTGATGACGTCCACCGGGCGCGGACCTCCCTGGTCTCGCTGGAGAATACGGCCAACAGGGGTGGAGGCGGTTGCTATGATTGGGACGAGATCCTGCGTATCCGGGAACTTTGCACGGAGCGGAGCCTCAGGCTGCACCTGGACGGGGCCCGGCTTTTCAATGCACTGGTGGCGAAGGGGCAGTCGGCGCGGTCTTACGGCGCGGTTTTCGACAGTATTTCGGTCTGTCTGAATAAAGGGCTGGGTTGTCCGATCGGGAGTATTCTGATGGGGCCCGCCACCTTTATCCGGCAGGCCCGGCGGGTGCGGAAGGTCTTTGGCGGCGGGATGCGGCAGGCCGGGTTCATGGCGGCGGCCGGGATCTACGCGCTGCGGCATCATATCGACCGGCTGGCGATCGACCATGCGCATGCCAGGACGATTGCGGCGGCGGTAGAGAAGAAAGGGTTTGTTCGAAGCATGATGCCGGTCGAGACCAATATCATCATTGTC
>DATMLR010000565.1:0-11937 GCA_035570015.1 Puia sp. | reverse complement strand
ACCGGTCGTAGCTGGTCTCGTGGAGGATATACGTCAGAATGAGGAGACAGCAGGCGATGCCAACGGTAAGGCCGAACAAGTTGATGAACGAGATGAACTTGTACTTGGCCAGGTTGCGCACAGCAATCCTGAGATAGTTTTTAAACATAGCAGATAGTTTGGCCGTTGCCCGCCGATGAAAAAATCTGTTACTCCCCGGATTCTGTTGGAACCAATGTGTTTCCTAGACCAATATATTCTCCGTAACGGTCTGGCCGTCCAGCATGCGGATGATGCGATGGCTGTAGCGGGAATCGTGTTCGGAGTGGGTTACCATGATAATGGTCGTTCCTTGTTCGTTCAGGTCGGTCAGCAGCTGCATGACTTCGTTACCGTTCGAAGAGTCGAGGTTACCGGTCGGTTCGTCCGCCAGGATGAGCTTCGGGTTATTGACCACGGCCCGGGCGACGGCGACGCGCTGTTGTTGGCCACCGGACAACTGCTGGGGGTAGTGGTTACGACGGTGCATGATCTGCATTTTATCGAGGACGACTTCGACGCGTTGTTTCCTTTCGGGTCCTTTGACGCCCAGGTAAATGAGGGGCAGTTCAACGTTCTCGAACACGGTCAGCTCGTCGATCAAGTTAAAACTCTGGAACACGAAACCGATATTCCGTTTGCGAAGGTCGGCGCGTTTGCGTTCGTTGAAATGCGCAACTTCGGTACCGTTGAATAAAAAGCTACCGCCATCGGGATCGTCAAGCAGGCCGAGGATGTTCAGGAGCGTCGATTTGCCACAGCCTGACGGGCCCATCACAGCAACGAATTCGCCATCTTTTACCTCAAAGCTGAGTTTATTGAGGGCGATCGTTTCCACTTCTTCCGTGCGGTAGGTCTTTTGGAGTTCAGAAATCTTGATCATAATTGAAGCTGTTTTAGTGTTCGTTTGTTTTTAGATATACAGAAGTTTGATAAATGTATGGAGGAGCGCATGGCTTTCCGCGGTGGATGCGCCGGGTGTGGCCTTGGTCGCGGTGGTCGCCGGTGTCGCCTTGGTGCAAGTCGACCCTGACGTCCCACAACGGAACCGGGCGTGCTCGTTGGAGAATGCTACGGTGCTCAGGAAGAGCAGCAGGGCCAGGGCGTACAAGGTTTTGCGTTTCATAAAGAGTTGTTTTATCGGTTATTGACGGCGATTGGGCACCGGATGTTACATTAATTATTTTTTAAGTACGAGTTCCTGCATATTCGTATAGTTCTCATAGCTGGAAGTTACGACCTTATCACCGGGTTTCAAACCGGAGAGTACCTCATAATAGTCCGGATTTGTTTGTCCCAACTGGATGTCAACCCGGTAGGCGGTCTTCCCATCATCGCTGACCTTAAAGATCCAGTTACCGCCGGTTTGCTGATAGAATCCGCCTTTGGGTACCAGGATAGCCGTACGCTCATCGCTGAGGGCCAGGGTAACTTGGAGGGTCTGGCCTTTGCGGAGACCTTGCGGCACTGCGCCGACGAATTTCATATCGACCATGAACCGGCCGTTGGTGATTGCGCTAAAGACCTGCGTGATCCGCAGCTTGTAGACCGTATCGCTGGTGCCCAACGTGAATGTTCCGGTCTGCCCCGTGAAAACGCGGTTGACATAGTGTTCGTCCACGTCGGTTAGCCTGACCTTGAAACCGCCGAGGGAGTCCATCTGTGCCAGGGCATAGCCGCTCACTTTGGTCTGACCTATTTCCGCGTCGAGGGAGGTCAGCTGCCCGCTGATCGGGGCGGTGACGATGAGTTGGTCCACCTTCTGCTGCATAACCTTCAGGGTCGCCTTGGCACGGGCGTAAGACTCTTTGTCCTGCTCTTCCTGTTGGTTGCGGGAGAGGGTATCCTCATGGAGGATCACCTTCTGGAGCTCCAGCTTCTCTTTGTACACGTGGTAGTTGTTGAGAGCGGTCGTGTACTCCTGGAGGCCAATGACATGCCGGGCGTAGAGCACCGTATCCACGTCGAAGACGCGTTTGGCTTCCAGGTAGACCTGTTCGTAATCCTTCAGGGAGGTCAGTTTGGATACGCTGTTCTGTTGAGCGTTGATCTCGGCAAGCTGCATATTCGCCAGCGTGGTGGAGACGTTGGTGGCGGTGTTGGCCATATTCATTTCCACATCGGTATTGATGAGCTTAAGGATCGGCTGGTTCCTCTTCAGAATATCGCCGTCTTTTACATAAATCTCGGCTACCCGGCCGCCGTCGACCGTATTGACATATTCGGTTAGAAGGGGCATGACGGTCCCGTTCTGTGGGATCGATTCCTGGAACTTATCTTTTTTGATCTCGCTGATGGTTATGCGATCGACGTCCACGTTCAGCTTACTGCCGCCACGGGTAAAATAAAAAGCTGAAAAGATTAACAGCACCAGGGCCAGTACTCCGCCGATCGTCATGAGGCGTTTGGGCCCCCATTTCCTTTTTTTTCTTATAATGTCTACCACGATTAAGAATTTTTAATGGTTTGTCCGAAATTTTTTAAAAATCTCCCAATATAAAGATACCGGGAGAATTACACACATGAGAAAATTCCAATCGTATTCTATCAAAGACATGCCAGAATAAGAAGCGTATGATTTACAGTTTATTAGATGCAAATTGCCCGGTTCATAGTTCACTTTCGATACAAGAACTGTCCGGTTTTGATACAGTTCGGGTTTTTATGGATTTTGCGTAAAAATTTAATTACCATAAGTTTACATTTAAGGTATGCTTGTAGTTAAGGAATGTTGCACGCAGGGAGTTAAAAATTTTTGAAATCCCGGATGCGCGCAACATTTATCTAATGACTTGAAGTCGCCTAACGGCGACTTTGGAAAAGCACTAAAAATTTATGAATCTTAAGAATTCGTCCATATTGGTGATTGATGACGATCCGGATGTCCTAACGGCGGTCAGGTTATTATTAAAGACAGAGGCGGGGGATGTAGTGACCGAGAAGAATCCGGAGAATATGCGCGCGATCCTGTCCAAGCGAACTTTTGACCTGATCCTGCTGGATATGAACTTTAACAGTTCGATCAATACGGGCAATGAAGGGTTGTTCTGGCTACGGAAGATCAAGGAGTTCGGGTCGGCGGCGGCGGTGATCATGATCACGGCTTATGGAGATATCGACTTGGCAGTCAGGTCGTTAAAGGAGGGAGCCAGTGACTTTGTAGTCAAGCCATGGCATAATGAACGGCTGATTTCCACGATCAAGGAGGCGCTGAAACGGAACGACCCCAAGCGAGCGGGTGGGGTGGAGGATCTGACGGATTCGGTGATCGGGTCGGAGTTATTGGGGGAATCAGAGGTGATGCGGGATATCTTCTTCAAGGTACAGAAGATCGCTCCTACCGACGCCAACATTCTGATCCTGGGGGAGAATGGAACAGGTAAAGATTTGATTGCCAAGGCTATACATCAGCATTCACTCCGCGCGGAAAAGCCGTATATAAAGGTAGACGTGGGGGCGTTGACGGAGACCTTATTTGAAAGTGAGCTCTTCGGACATAAAAAAGGGGCTTTTACGGACGCGCGGGAGGACCGGATGGGACGTTTTGAAGCGGGAAATGGGGGAACTTTGTTCCTGGATGAGATCGGGAATATCTCGTTGCATCAGCAGGCGAAGCTGTTATCGGTATTGCAGAACCGGGTGGTGACGAGGCTGGGGACGAATCAACCGGTACCGATCGATATCCGGCTGATCTGCGCGACGAATATGCCGTTAACGGAGCTGGCGAATGAAAGCCGTTTCCGGAAGGACCTGATCTACCGGATCAATACGGTGGAGATCATGGTGCCGGCGCTTCGCAAGCGGGAGGATGATATCGTGCTGCTGGCGCGGCATTTTGATAAGATCTATACGAACAAGTACATGAAGCCCCTGCATGACTTCGATGCGCGGGCGATCGAGAAACTGAAGTCGTATCATTTCCCGGGGAATGTCCGGGAGCTGCAATATACGATCGAGCGGGCGGTGATCATGGCGGAGGGGGATGTGTTGCAGGCAAAGGATTTGATCTTTTCGCCGATCGAGTCGGCGCCGGCGGAGGCGGATGAGCCGCAAGAGCTCAAGTTGAGTACGATCGAGAAGAATGCGATTCTTAAGGTAATCGAAAAGCACAACGGAAACATTTCCAAGGCGGCAAAGGAGCTTGGGCTAACCCGAACGGCGCTTTACCGGAGATTGAGTAAATATGATATTTAGAGAAAATGGTATTTAAACGTTACCAGGAGCGGATATTGATCCGGGTTTTATTCCTTTTCGGCACGCTGTCCGGGGCGTCATGGTTGCTGGTCAAGGGGGAGTATCCCTACCTGGTCTTTTTGTTGCTCTTTATCAGTCTGCAGCTGGTGGACTTCTACAATTTCCATCGGAAGGCGCAACTGGAGGTGGAGCAATTCGTGGAGTCGATCCACTACCGGGACTTCTCCCGTTATTTCGATGTGAAGGAGGCGCCGCTCGAGCTGCAATCCCTGCGGCAGGGATTCAATGAGATCAATTCTACATTTAAGCTGATCAGTCGGGAGAAAGAGACGCAATATCAGTATTTGCAGAAGATCCTGGAGCTGGTGAATACGGGTATTTTGTCATATGAGCATAAGAGCGGGGAGATCGGCTGGATGAACGAGTCGTTCAAGAATATGCTGGGGGTGCCCTATCTGAAGACGATCGCAAGCCTCGAGCGCAGGGATACGGCGTTGTACCATGAGATCCTGAATCTACGGCCGGGAGACAGCAAGATCATCACGCTGACGAAGGATAAGAATGTCTTCAAGACGTTGATAGCGGCGACGGCTTTTCAAACGGACAGCAGGGTATATAAGCTGATCGCGTTCCAGGATGTGAATGAGGCGTTGGATGAAACGGAGGCGAAGGCGTGGCAGAAGCTATTGAGTGTGATGACGCATGAAATCATGAATTCGGTGGCGCCGATCTCTTCGCTGGCAGAGACGATGCTGCACCGGCTGCAGGAGACCTCGCAGATTCTGGAGGAGCAGCCGGGGGCGCTGGAGGATCTGGAGCTGGGGATCGGGACGATCCGGCGGCGTAGTGAGGGGTTGTTAAAATTTGCGGAGACTTACCGCAATTTAAATAAGATCAATACGCTTAATCTGAAGAAGGTATTTGCGCGTGACCTTTTCGAGAATCTTCATCACCTTATGCAGCCGACACTCGATCAAAAACAAATCGAGCTGGAGATCCTGCTGATCGATCCCGATCTTTCGCTGGACGCGGATACCAATCTGATTGAGCAAGTACTGATTAACTTGGTTGTGAATGCAATCGAGGCAGTCAAGGATCGGGAGCAGCCGTTGATTACGTTGTCGGCGAATGCGGCGAACAGCGGGCGGCCGGTGATCAAGGTTGCGGATAATGGGATGGGGATGTCGCCGGAGGTGATGGAGAATATTTTTATTCCCTTCTTCAGTACCAAGAAAAATGGGAGTGGGATTGGATTAAGTTTGTGTAAACAAATATTGCTACTTCATAAAGGAAATATACAGGTGCAATCGGTTGAGGGGGTGGGGACGGCTTTTTATTTACACTTTTAGGGCTTGGGCTTGGGGCTAGGATTCGCCGATCCATTTCTTGAAGGAGGCGGAGTTCTCCTGGCTGATGATGATCTCTTCGTTGACAGGCAGGGTAAGCTCGACGCTGATCTTACTTTTCTCCAGGGGTTTGAAGCGTTTGATATAATTGGCGTTGATGATATATTTTCGGTTGGCGCGATAGAACAGGTTCCTATCCAGCTCTTCTTCCAACTCGCTGAGATTGCTCTTCTCGGCCATATATTTCCGGTTCTCTTTATCGACGAGGAAGATCAGCTTGTGTTCCGTGAAAAAATACCCGGCGTCTTCGATGCGGACGGTTTGGAACTCGGCGCCTTTGCGGACGAGGATGCGGGATCTTTTCCGGTCGGTCCTTGAAATGAAATCAGGCAGGGAGGCGGGGTGATCGGTGGATTGGTGATCGGCGGCGTGAATGTCAGATGTTTGTTGATCGGCAGCGGGATGATCCGCATGTTCGAGGGCACCGACGAAATGTGCCTGCAGGGTCTTGTATTTTTGGATGGCGTTGTGGAGGGACGATGCGCTAATAGGTTTTAGCAAATAGTCGATGCTATTAAATCGAAAGGCTTCGGTGAGGTATTCATTGTAAGCGGTGGTAAAAATAACCGGGCAGGTGATCTTACAATTCTTAAAGATGGAGAACGAGAGTCCATCGGACAACTGGACATCCATAAGGATCAGGTCGGGATGCGGGTTTTCGTTCAGCCAGCGGACAGTCTCTTCGACGCTGCTGCAGCCTGCCACCACGTCTATCTTTTCATCTATTACATGTAATTCCTCTGCCAGGTTGAAAAATGCCGGTTGCTCGTCTTCAACAATTAGAACTTTCATTTGAGATCAGGCTTTATTATATGACGCTGTTTAACAGCAAATGTTGCAATTTGTTCGGGTAGCGGCCTCAGAATCTGATGATCGGTAACTTTACGGTAAAGCTTTCGAAATTATTTTCAATGATGATATTGCGTTTGGTGATCAGCTTGTAACGGTTATCGAGGTTACGGAGGCCGATCTTGGAACTCGGCTGGGGCTCGCTGATGCGTTTCATGCGGTTACTGACAATGACATAGTCGGATGAGATCGATACGGCGATGCTGAGGGGGGTAGCTTCGGTAAATTCATTGTGTTTGATGGCGTTTTCGACCAGTGTTTGCATGGAGATCGGTGGAATAAGGAAATTTTCCGCCGAAATATCGGTGATCTCGATGACCATGCTGATGGCCTCTGCGAAGCGGATCTTCAGGAGGTAGAAATAGTTGCCGATGAAATCGATTTCTTCTCTTAGCAGTACAAGGTCCCGGTCGCGGTTTCCGAGGATGTATCGGTAAACGAGGGCAAGGGTATCGTTGTAGCGGCGGGCACTTTTTGGGTCACGGGTGATCAAAAAAGAGAGCGTGTTGAGGGAGTTGAAGATAAAATGGGGGTCGATCTGGTTCTTAAGGGCTTCGAGTTCGGCCTGGGCTTTGGCGATATTGAGTTGTTCCACGCGGGTTTCATTCTGTTCTTTTTCGCGGTTAAGAAAAAGGATTTCGTAAATATTGGCGATGAAGCAGGCGGCGATGACCATCAGGAAAACGCCGTTGGTCAGCGGAATGTTGTCGTCCGTAGGTTCACGGGACCAGGTCTTCCATGTCTTCAGGAGCAAGGAGGAGATCAGACCGGAGTAGATGACGTTAACGAGGAAGAGGGCGATGATTATTTTATAATACGAGCCCCTGGTCCAGGGGTATTTTGCCCGAATGAAGTACATCAGCCGGATGTTGCCTTCCCAGACGAGGAGGAAGACGACAATAAAATATAAATAACTGCCTACTAATTCGATAGACCGATAGAGACGGTTGGTGATCAACCCTGCCAGGTTTGGGATAAGTATGCCTAAGGCGGGGATTCCGATCATTCGGACCGTTCTGTCCCGGAGTACCGTGTTATTGTTCATAGCAGCGTTCGTTCAGGCCTTTTAGGGAGCTGAGCGGTTTAGTGTGTTTGAAAATCGGGAGAAGTCGTCGGCTGAGTAGTAGAATGGGAATAACGGAAAGTACTTTAATTGTACTGTAATAGAAAAGTTAATTTATTGTGAATGCGCGCGTGTGAATGTTGAGTGGTGAGTCGTCGCTCCGTGAGTTGTCGCTCGGTGAGTCGTCGCTCGGCTGCGACGGCTGACGCCGTCTAAGCGGGGCTAAATTTTGCGATCCTGCGGATCGCGAGATGCCCGGAGGGCATCTCCGAAGCCTTTCGTCCATTTAATTCAACCATTGAGATGAGGATTTTCCCGTTTGAGTTAGTTTGTGCATGACCGAAATAAAAATGTGTTTATTTTGCGGTGTCTCTTTACTTCAAAAATATTTCCCCGGGGATACGATTTTTTAGGGGCAGCTTCCCCGGTTTTGTTAAGCTGTCTCTAGAAGTTTTCTCATGTGACCCGCAGGTGGTTTCTACCACCTGCTTTTTTTATTTTCACGGCGGCCACGGGCGGATTTCCTTCATCTATTTTTAATATTGACTGCGCGCATTTTTCAATTTCCATTTTTACGCCTTCAGTTGTTAATTTTCCAGCTTCGGTTATAAACTGCCGGTCGGCAAGCATGAATTTGCCTAATTTTTTTGTCTCCTAACAGTACGGAGTGCCTACTCTGACTCTGACCTACACACATGTCCCGACTTCTACACACACGAGGGTTTTGATTTAACTGCGCAACCGACGCGGGTAGCGTTCTTTTTGTCTTTTTTTCTTTATTTCTATTTATATAAACACTGTCAAACATGCGAAAATTGTTGCTCTTATTATTGCTGTTTTGCTCCCTGTGGACCTTTGCCCAAACCAGGCTGGTCCAGGGAAAAGTGACGGACGATCAGGGACAGCCCGCCGCCTTTGCCTCCATCCAGATCAAAGGATCGCGCCGAGGCGCACAGGCGGACCAGGATGGGCGGTTTACCATCGCCGCCAAGGCCGGGGACATCCTGGTCGTCAGCGGTGCGGGATACGTCAACAAGGAAATAACTGTCGGCGCCGAAAGCAGCTTTTCCATCACGGTGAGTCGGAAAAGCGGCTCAATGACCGAGGTTGTTGTAACGGCTCTCGGTCAGACTGCGGCTAAGGCCAAGGTCGGGTATGCCACCCAAACTTTCAACACAGGCACTATCAACAAAAACGGGGTTACGGGTGTCCTTGATGGTCTTGAAGGAAAGATCGCGGGAGCGGACATCTCCAATACCGGGGGGCCCGGGTCGTCGACCAAGGTGGTGTTGAGGAGCTACGGGGTGATCTCGGGGGGTGACAACCAACCGTTGTACGTGATCGACGGGGTGCCCATGAGCGACGCCAATTTTCAGGGTTCCACAAACGGAACCGACGGAGCGGACTTTGGGAATGGGATGAACAACGTCAACCCTAACGATATCGAGAGCATCACCGTGCTGAAAGGTACGGCAGCTGCTTCTCTGTATGGAAGCCTCGCCAAGAATGGCGCAATCATGATCACCACCAAGCGCGGCAAGGCCGGGAAACTGAAGGTCGAGTATAGCGGGTCCTTCGATAATAGCCAGGCGGGGAAATTGCCGACCTATCAGAACCAGTTTGGAACGGGCTGGGGCGGGGTCGCCGTGCTGGATGAAAACGGGAGCTGGGGTCCCGCATTCGATGGTAAGGTACGCGGATGGGGATCGATTGTAGACGGCGACCAGTTGACCAAGCCTTATGTGCCCATCAAGAATCCCCTGCGCCAGTTTTATGTGACGGGTCATGAGTACAATAACACGGTTGCGCTTTCGGGGGGCAATGAAGCCAACCGGTTTTATTTTTCCTACGGCAACGTGAGCAGCGACGGGATCGTGCCCGATAACGGCAATACCCAGCAGCGCAATACCTTGTCGTTCCGGACAAACAGCAACTACGGGAATTTCACCTTCAATACCTCCATCAATTACGTTGGCCAGACGCTGAAGGTGCCCAATACCGGTCAGGGGACTTCGGCGGGGGGCGACGTGTATCAATCGCTGCTGCAAATCCCGGTTGACCTACCCATCGGAGCCTTTAAGGATATCAACAACAAGTTCTTCAATATTAATAACTTTTTTACGCCGTATGCGGAAAACCCATATTTCGGGCTGGTCAACAACGGGAACCAGCAAAAGCTTGACCGGGTGTTCGGCAATCTGGATTTCGGATATAAGTTCACCCCGCAGTTCAGTGCTGAATTGAGGGTTGGCGGGGACATCACGAGTGCGCGGACGTTTGACTGGAAGAACTCCGCTTTCGCCCTGGCCAATACCTGGAATGGGAATCCCGCCACGAATCCCGAAGGTCAGCCAAGGACGCCCGATTACGGCGGCGTGTCGCAGGGCTCCGATTATTATGGCCTGTTTAATGGGGACTTTATCCTCAAGTACAATATGAATCTCAGCAGCGATTTCTCGCTGGATGCGCTTGCGGGGGGTAACTACTATACAACGACCCAGCGATCGGAAGTGGCTTCCATCACCCCCATCATTTTGCCCGGCTTCTTCAACCTGAGCAACACGGCTACTCCGCCTACCGTGTCAGACCAAAGCGGGATGTACCGGAGGATCGGCGTATACGGGCAGGTGACCCTCGGATTCAAGGAACAGCTCTACCTGACGGGAAATGTTCGAAACGACTGGTCATCCACCCTGCCTATCAACGCGAATTCCATCTTTTATCCGGGCGCGGACCTGTCGTGGGTAGCTTCACAGTTGCTCCAAAACAGCAACACCATCTCCTACCTGAAACTGCGGGCGGCATACGGGAGGACCGGTTCCGATCCTGCCCCTTACCAGACTCAGTCCCAGTTGGGACCCGGATCGGTTGCACTGCCGTTTGGAGCCCTCACGATACCGTTCAACGGCGTCAGCGGGTTTGGAGTCTCCGACCAGATCAACAACGCCAATCTGAAGCCCATTTTTACCAACGAAGTGGAAGCAGGGGCGGAGGTCCGGTTCCTGAAGGACAGGATCGGCCTGGATGTGACGGTGTATGATAAAAAGACGAAGGGACAGATCTTTGCGGTCCCCGTAGCGCCGTCGACAGGCTATGGGACGCTGGTCCAGAACCTGGGTACCATCGGCAATAAGGGGATCGAGCTAACCCTCAATCTCAAGCCGGTGTCGACCAAAAACTTCACCTGGACAGTTGGGTATATCTTCAGCCGGGACTGGAACAAAGTGCTGGAACTGACCGGTGCTTCGCAGGACCCGCTTTTATTCGGGTTCTCAGAGGCCATCGATGCCGAGATGCGCGCCGTAGTCGGGAAGACCGTCGCCTCTATTTATACGGGTGTCCCGCAGTTGAGCCCGTCAGGACAGGTGGTGGTCAACCCCTACACCGGGTTCCCCCTGCCGAACACGACGCCGCTCTATGGTCTGAACCTGACCAAGGGCTATCAGGGCAGCGGTCTCTATACTTACCAAATGGGGCTCACCAATACTTTCACTTACAAGAACTGGAGTCTGAGCGGAACCCTTGACTTTCGTTATGGGGGCGTCATGTTCAGCCAAACCGCCAACCTGGCCTTG
This sequence comes from Puia sp., assembly GCA_035570015.1. Lineage (GTDB taxonomy): Bacteria > Bacteroidota > Bacteroidia > Chitinophagales > Chitinophagaceae > Puia. The sequence goes on along the minus strand of DATMLR010000565.1, from coordinate 832 downwards.
TTCGTCGGGAATGCTGCTCCTACGGTGTATAACGATCGCCGTCCCTTCATCTTCCCCAATTCGGTGATCCCCGTGGGTGCCGGTAAATATGCACCGAACACCACGTATATCGGTTCGACCGGGGTGGGAGAAGTCGACCAGTATTACAATGCCTATTCCGAAAGCAACAGCTTTTCCGGCGCGGCCGACCAACAGCGGATTATCAGCAAGTCCTTCCTGAAGCTGAGGGATATCAACCTGTCTTACTCGCTCCCGAGGGCATGGACTTCGGGGATCAGGTCATCGACGGCCTCTGTGGGCTTGTTCGCGCGCAACTTCCTGCTGTGGACACCAAAGAACAATGTCTATGTAGATCCGGAAGCTACCAACCTGGGCAATGACCTCCAGGGGGAATACGGTGAACTGGCCGGGCCACCGCTGTTGAAAAGCTATGGCGCGATTGTAAAACTTGTCTTTTAACAAAACAAAGGAATCAGGATATGAAAGTACTTAATAAATATAGCAGCCTATTCGCCTGTTTGCTGGGACTGGCCCTTGGAGGGCCGGGTTGTAAAAAGCAGCTCAATATCAACACGAATCCGAATTTTCCGACCCTCTCGCAGGGGACACCGGCCCAGGTGTTCCCTGTCGCTACCCTGGCGACCATCGCCAGCACAGGCGGAAACCTTGCCATCGTAGGCGGGATGTGGTCGCAGTTCTTTACCCAGGCCGCCCTGGACCAACAATACACGGACGTGGATTCCTATAACCTTCCCAGCACGGATGGGTTCGTGCAGGGCCCGTGGAGCCAGGTATACGTTGACGGGCTGAAGAACTATCAGTATGTGATCGA
>DATMLR010000564.1:0-5161 GCA_035570015.1 Puia sp. | reverse complement strand
CGGTGAAAAGGATCCAGTTGACGCTCGGGATATAGATCTGCCCCCGGACATTCGACGGGTATTTGACGTTGACCCTTGGCCAAAATCCAAGACTGGTCGCCTCGTTGATAAGCGTAAAAGACCCGCTGATCAGGGCCTGGCTGGCAATGATCGACGCCGCGGTGGCCAACGCGATCGCCGGCACCAGCAAAGACTGCGGCACGATCGCAAAAAAGGGATTGACGCCGCCGAGGTTGTCCTTATGTTGGAGTAACACCCACGCCCCCTGACCGAGATAGTTCAGCACGAGCGTCGTCTTCACGAAGATCCAGCTTACCCGGATATTCCGCCGCCCGCAATGCCCCAGGTCCGAATACAGTGCCTCCGCCCCAGTCGTACAAAGAAAGATCGCACCCAGCAACCAAAAGCCATGAGGATGCAGCGTCAACAGCCGGATCCCATACCAGGGGCTCAAACCCTCCAGCACGATCGGGTTTTGCACCACCTGCCGCAACCCCATCGCCCCAAGCATAAAGAACCACAGGAACATCACCGGGCCGAAAGAGCCCCCCACGATCTTCGTCCCAAAACGTTGAAAAATAAACAGCAACAGCAAAATCACCATCACGATCTCAACGACCAGGGTATTCCCCGGGATGATATGCTGCTCCAGACCCTTGACCATGCTCAACCCCTCCACCGCGGACGTTATGGTGATGGGCGGGGTAATAATGCCGTCCGCGAGCAGGGTCCCGGCCCCGATGATCGTGATATAATACAGGCTTTTATTGTAGCGCCTGACCAGCGCATAGAGGGAAAATACCCCTCCCTCCCCATGGTTGTCGGCCTGGAGGGTGATCAGCACGTATTTAAAGGTTGTCTGGAGCGTCAGGGTCCAGAAGACGCAGGAGATCGCGCCCAGCACCAGCATCCGGCTGGCATCCCCACCATCCGTAAGGATCGTCTGGAAAGTGTAAAGGGGGGAAGTACCGATATCTCCATAGATAATGCCCAGCGCCACCAACAACCCGGCGGTGGACAGATTCTTCATATGCGCCTGATGATCCATGTACTAAAGTTAAGAACGGCCTAAGACCTGCAAAAATCGTATAAGTTTAACCACTCTACACAATTTTTTATAAAATAAAAAATATATATGAACATGCTTAAACCATCCCCCTCATATTCGTATCTCATGCCTGTATTCAACTGAATAAAATTATTAAAACACTCTATTATGAAAGCTAGAAATCTTTTGCTCGCTACGGCCGTCACCGCATCGGGCTTGATCGTTGCCTGCTCAAAGAACAACAGCGCCGGTACCTCCGGCGGCACAACCAACGGGACCACTACCGCGCAGGTCCAGACCGAGTCCGATGACGTCACCCAGGTATCCAATGAAATGGATGCCATGAACAATGATGTGAACAACAGCCTTAACGCATCTACGACATTCAGCGGCGCCAGCTACAGCGGCGGTGCGGTGGATGGCAGAGCCGTAGTTGCCGACGGCGGTGGTGGTTCCCTCATTCTTGACTACGGCATTTGTGACGCTACCGTCACCACCGACACTTCCAATGGCCTGCGTCAGATCATTATTACCTACAACGGTTTGAACTGCTGGGGCAACCGTACCCGCACCGGCGTCGTTGTTATTTCAATCCCCGTCGGCGTCCGCTGGCGTGATTCCGGGGCCGTCGTCACTGTCAGCATTCAGAACCTGAAGATCACCCGTCTCAGGGACAACAAGACCATTACCCTGAACGGTACCTACACCTATACCAACGTAACCGGCGGTTTGTTGAGAGACCTGGCTACCCTTGGAACCATTACCCACACGATTGCCGCGGACAGCGTGACCATCGGGTTCGCCGACAGCGCAACCCGCATCTGGAGCGTGGCTAAGCAACGCGTCTTCACGTACAACGACGGCGTCGTGATCACCACCACCGGCACCCATTCGGACGGCACCAATAACGATGTCGCCATATGGGGGACAAACCGCTGGGGTAACGCTTTTGAGACCCTGATCACCCAGCCGATGGTTATCGAACAGTCTTGTGACTTCCGGCTGACCAGCGGCCAGACTGAGACGATCCGACCCGCCCTTACCCTGACGATCACCTATGGGCTTGACTCCAATGGCGATCCGACCGGCTGCCCCGGAAATGGATACTATTATTTCAAGGCAGTTTGGGTGCTGAGCGGCAGCGGTAAGACCTATACGTATATCGCACCGTATTAATGGATTTCCTCCGTACCAAACGCGCGTAATCTTGTCCCTTTAATAAATAAAGAGGTCGTCTCCTGTGGGTTGGAAGGCGGCCTCTTTTTTTTGCGTTCCCCCGCCCCGTCCCTCGTTCTCCCGCCCCGACCCTCATTCCCCCGCTCCGCCACAGATTCTGTGGAACGTTTTACCCGAACCGGGCACCTCAGGCCCGCGACGATTTTGCCCTCCGATCACCAACTCTCACATTATCAATTATTTTTGCCTTTTACCCCCATCATTCATGTTAATTGTTTGCCCGGGGCTCAGATTTTGATTTCACCTAATTGCGACTCTTAATAGGATATTGGAATTTAGCAACGGCCTGGATTTTTATCCGGGCTTCTTTTTATCCCCCAGTCCGCGCAATCCCGCGCCTACCCGTTCGCCCCCCTATTTCCAATATAAATGGGTCAATTCATCCTTTAACGCCCCTATCCGGTCCCTGTACAACTTATCATCCACCGCCATAAATCGGGTCCGCTTCAACCCCGGTTCCTTCAGAACGGTCGAACCATATTTTTCAAACAGCGTATCCATGGTCCGAAGCGACCCTGCCAGATCGAATCGGAGCTCCGAATTGATGCTCACCCCGCGCTTCGCCACCGCCCCCCCTTCCTGTAAGGGAAATGCCTGATAGTCCACTTTCAGCCCGGTCTCGTAATACCCGACCAGCCCGAAAACGATCCGCCCATTCACCATCACAAAATCGATATCCGCATCCGAACTCTCGATAAGCGCAGCCAGTGCGTGGTCTTCCTTCCGCGATCGCCGTAATACGAACAGATCCGCATTACCCCCTTCCCGGATCGAACCGCTTTGGGCGAGACCCAGAGCCCGCGCCGGATTATCCGTCACCATCCGGAACAATTCATCATCACTGATCTGCAGGTCCAATAGTTGATTGACAAACCGCGCAAACTTCAGTTCATCCTTTACATGCTTGCTCCCGCTCGGGCTCCAATCCGAGCCCAGACAAACATTGATTCCCTTCTCCAGCAACCGCCGTACATCCAGCGTATCCCGGTACAACAACAGGTTGGATACGGGCGACCAGATCCAGTTGATCGAATGCGATCGCACCAGGTCCAGCCAGACCGGATTGTCCAAATCCATTCCGCAACCATGCGTGATCCCCAGCCGCGACTGTGACAACTTCCCCAGATCGGGAAGATCGGTTTGCAAGGACTTCCACAGGAGGTCCACTTCTTTCCGCGAGTAAGGATCGGAAGCGCTACCCTTTACAAAACCGGTCTTTCCTTCGCCAACATGGATCAGCGTGGAATAATAAGGAGTATTGTTATTGTTGACACTGCGGACAAAGCTTTCATAAGTCGCTTGCGCCACCGGCGCCCAGCTATCGGTCTCCTCCGTGGAGTCCCCGCTGGGCGTGACATTCGGCCGGTAGAAGTCTACGACTGAATTGACCTGATTGGCCGCCGGTATCGGCAGATCCTCCTGGTCGCCGGTGTTCCGGATAAGAAAGGAGCGGTCATCCGCCTGTTCGTTGTCGAGGTCCAGAGTCTCCTGGATGACGACCGTGCCGCCGGCAACTGCCTGGATCTCCGAAATAATGGCTTGTGCCGTGGTATCACCAGTCCAGCCTGACTTAATATAATCCAGCAAGCCGCTGATCTGTTGTTTGTAACCCGCGTTGCTACGCCACTGGAACCTATTCTTCCATACCTGATGACTTTCCCAGATCGGCAGGATATTGTACCCGATATGCGTATGCAGATTCAGAAGACCCGGAAAGATCACCGTCTCCGCATCCAGCTCGATCACCACGATTCCCGGATAGTTACTCAGGTCCCCCTTCCCATCCATTATCCGGATAATCTTCCCTTTCTCGATGACCAGGGTCTGAAGCCGCTCACGCCCGTCAGTCGTCCATACAGAACCGACGAGCCCGATCGTACGGGTAGAATACGCCAACATAAAATAAGCCCATTTTAGGGCTCGCAAATTATGGTATATTTAGCCCTCGAACGATTTCGACAAAAAATTGTTGGAAAATTAATTTTTTGTCTCCAAACCATTAATGTCTGCGCTTTCCGCCGTGGGCGTCAAGCGCAAACTGGACTACGTCCAGTTTATTAAATAATTGTAAAATGTCTGCGACGATTGTCCGATGCCATTGGCCGGGAAATGACCCGCTCTACATCAAATATCACGATGAGGAATGGGGCAAATCGACTACGGACGAGAAGAAATTGTTTGAATTCCTCATCCTGGAGTCCGCCCAGGCCGGGCTGAGCTGGATCACGATCCTGCGGCGGCGCAAGAATTACCGAAAAGCCTTTGCCAATTTCAATGTCAAAAAGGTCGCTGCCTTTACCGAGCGGGATGTCCAGCGCCTCCTCCAGGATGAAGGGATCATCCGCAACAAACTCAAAGTCCGCGGAGCCATCAACACCGCAAAACTCTTCCTGGAGGTTCAGAAAGAATTCGGCTCCTTCTATAACTACCTATACAGTTTCATGCCCGACGGCAAACCCATCATCAATCACACCCACAAGCTAATCCCCAGTTCCCGGATCTCCGACGCCATCAGCAAAGACATGAAAAAGCGGGGGTTCACCTTCTTCGGCACAACGATCTGCTATGCCTATATGCAGGCAGTCGGAATGGTCAATGACCATATTCCCGAATGTTCATTTAAGTAGACCGCTAGCGCATGAACTTCCGCACGAAGAAATCCGCCGCCGCCCCATACACCTTCACGGCGTTCGACCATTTCATCCACTCATGCGTATCATCCACGATCATCAGACTTTCGTACGGTACCCCCTTTTTCTCCAGCCGGTTGACCAAATCGATGCTATGGCTCACGCGAACATTCCGGTCGTCGTCGCCCTGGATGATCAGCACCGGCGACTTCCAGCTGCCGACCCAGGCATCCGGTGAAGACAGCCA
>DATMLR010000563.1:0-2722 GCA_035570015.1 Puia sp. | reverse complement strand
ATGCAACTTGGTGATATATTCTGCTTTGGCCAGGAGGTAAGGCATTTGCCCGAATGGTCTGGCCCTGTAGTCCATGTCCAGGCCCGCGTCGATCACCCGGATCCCGCGGAGTGCAAGCTGGTCGCAGACCTCAGGGAGCTGATCGTCAAAGAACTGGGCTTCGTCAATCCCGATTACATCGACTTCGCCGGCCATCAGGAGGATGGATTTGGATGTCTCGATAGGGGAGGATTGGATGGCGTTTTCGTCGTGGGATACGATCTTCTGCTCATGGTACCGGGTGTCAATGGCCGGCTTGAAGATCTCAACCCTTAGATTGGCGATTTTAGCACGTTTTAGCCTTCTGATCAGCTCTTCCGTTTTCCCGGAGAACATCGACCCGCAAATGACTTCGATCCAACCTCGTTTTTCTCTTGTTAAATGAGGCTCTATGAACATAGATACATATAAATTAGGTTCGGAATTTGTTATAACTTTATAGGTAAGGACACTTACGACACTTACTAACCCATACGACTCTTAAGTACCTAACATGGAACGACTGAAAGAACTGATATCCCAGCTGATGGAGCAGTTCGACCGTAAGGCCGAGCCATCCCAAATGCTCCAGACCACCCAGCTATTGGATGCGGAACTCCGACTCCTGGCCACCCAACCTGCCCCCGGCCGGGTAATGCCGACGAAGATAGCGGTTATGATGCCATCTGCCGCAAGAATCGCAGCTTCGCCATCCCAACCGGCCTCGTCCGCCGACCTGGCTTCCGAAGCTGCAGCGAAGGCAGGTGCCTCGGCGAAGGCGGCCCCGGCTGCCAATGGCGCCCCGGCTCCAGTCAATGCATTGCCCGCCGCGACCAACGGCACACCGACCCCGGTTGCCGCGATCAACGGCGCGCCGACCCCGGTTGCTGCGATCAACGGCACCGCTGTGGCAGCGGCAACCCCCGTCCGCGGCAAAGAGCCCGAGCGCGGCGTCTGGCCCTTCGACCCCCTCGCCGAGAAGCCCATCGACCGCTTCACCCTCTCCCAGAAAAGCCGGGAGATCAATGATATCATCGGCGGCACCGGCGCCTCCCTCAACGAAAAGCTCAAATCCGACATCGTCGACCTTCGCTCCGCCCTCAACGACACCCCCGTTCGCGACCTGAAGAAGGCCATCGGTGTAAATGATAGGCATGTTTTTGTCAATCAATTGTTTAGGGGAGACGAAGCCATGTACGAGCGCAGTATCAAGACGATCAACTCGTTTCGCATCCTGCCGGAAGCCGAATACTGGGTGGAGCGGGAGCTGAAGGTCAAGCTCGGCTGGGACGAAAACAGCAACCTCACCCGCCATTTTTATCAGCTTGTCAAAAGACGATTTTCCTGAATGAACCGGAGGATCCTCCCGGTCGCGCCCTTTCTGGAATGAACATACTCCCGGGACGCCTTGCCCATCTCCTCCCGCTCCCTGGCGTCGCGAAGGAGTCGGTCGAACACCTTTTCCGCCTCCACCGCGCTGTCGATCACGATCCCCCCGCCGCTTTCGGTCAGTTCCACTGCCTCAATATATTTCTCGATCACCGGCCCATATACCACCGGTTTGCCATACACCGCCGCCTCAAGCACATTGTGAACCCCGTCGTCGCCGAAACCTCCTCCCACATACGCTACACTCGCATACCGGTATAATTTCGATAACATCCCCATATTGTCGATCAGCAGCACGTTCGGCTCCGGCCACCCGGGAGTTGCCTTCCTCATACCTGGCAACTCGATCCTGCCATTCCTTACCCATGCCGAATAGCGCACGCAGTGCCGGAACAACCTTTCCACTTCCGCGAGCCTGTCTTCGCTGATTTCATGCGGCGCCACGATGAACCGGATCTCCGGGTGTGAATTGGCGTAGTGATCCACCTCCTCTTCGTCCTCCTCCCAGGTACTTCCTGCCACGATCACTGGCTGTTGACCAACAAACAAATCCACCGCCGGCAGCGCCTCCCACTCTTCCGCAACCTCGATCACCCGGTCAAACCTTGTATCGCCGCTAACAGTCACGTTCTCCATTAATTTCAGCCGCCTTAATAATAGCCGGGAAGTTTCCGTTTGTACGAACAGATGAGTGAAGCATTCCAGCATATATCGGTGTAGCCGTCCATACCAGCGAAAGAAAGGCTGGTCCGGCCGGAAAATCCCGGAGACCAGCAGCAACGGAATATGCCGCTTCTTCAGCTCCACGAGGAAATAATACCAGTAATCATATTTGACCCACAGCACGAGCGACGGCTTTACCAGATCGATGAACCGCCGGGCATTCCGCGGACTGTCCAATGGCAAGTAGAAGATATGGTCCGCGCCGGCATAATCCTTTTTAGCCGAGTAACCCGAGGGTGAGAAAAAGGTCAGTACCACCCGCATACCCGGTACGTCCCGGCGCAACGCCTCGATCACCGGCCGGCCCTGCTCGAATTCGCCAAGCGAACTGCAATGCATCCAGACAACGGTACCACCAGGTTTTAATTCTACCTCCTTCCGCTCGAGAAGCCCCTTCCTCCCATCCAGCCACGCTCGCGCCTTCTTATTCCACGGCGCCACCAGCCGGATCCCGATCTTATAAAACCACAAAAAGACATGATAAAGGAAAATACTCAACTTCGATCATTTAATGTTAAAACCACAATTTTGCAGTAGGTTTGTGCCCCAATCTCAGATGAATATGCGGCCCATCCAAATGGTAGATCTAAAG
>DATMLR010000562.1:0-3103 GCA_035570015.1 Puia sp. | reverse complement strand
GGTGAGTCAATGACGGCCGCTGCCGATCAGTCAATGATGGCCGCCGCCGATCGTTGTGCCGAACTTGATCCCCGTATAGCTGTTCTTCGTAGACGCGGTTCCTATTTTATTCCCGTTGTTGTCGGTGATCGTCTGGGTGGTGGAGCCAATAAAATTATATTCTACAGCGAAGCGGAAATGATGGATCTGGAAACCTGACCGGGCCATACCGCCGAATTTGCTCGTCGCACCGGTGCCTTCTACGTCATTAGAGCTGTTGCCGGAGAAGGAGGCTGCAGCCATATCGAACACCCCGGTACCGCCGCCGACGAAGGGCTGGAACCCGATATGCAGAAAGTGCAAAGGATAATAATCGCTGGTAACGAGATAGGATACGATACCGGCTACATTGGCGCCGGCGCTGGAACCGTCGCTGGACACAAAACCGCGGGCCGTGAGGGCGCCTTCGACGCGGATGCCGCTGACCATGCCGAACGGCAGGCCATATTTGGGTTCGAGAGAAAGGAGCATCCCTCCTTTTGCGCCTGGTCCCTGGGGGACTGCGCCGCCGGCCATAATGTCGAATTTGAATTGAGCTTGTACTGCGGAAAGCGTGAGGATGGCAAGGGATGCCAAAAGAAGCTTTTTCATGTTACGGAAGGGTTTTTAGGTTTGGATTCACTAAGGGTTTACAGTTAGCCAAGATAATAGAAAAACCCCAGGGTTGCAAGCCCGCAAGACCTGTTTTCGTCGGGTCAATCAATGAGTTGGTCGAGCAGCCCCAGAAATTTTGGTCGTGGGATCATGCGGGCACCGAGGCTTTCGAGGTGTTCGGTATAGACCTGGCAATCGATCAATTCAATTCCTTCCCGCAGCAATTGCTGTACGTAGAGGATAAAGGCGTATTTGCTGGCGTTGCTCACGGTGCTGAACATACTCTCGCCGAAGAAGACTTTCCCCATACGGATGCCATACAGGCCGCCGACCAGGGTCTGATCTTGCCAGACTTCGGCGCTATGGGCGTGGCCGGCCAGATGCAGGCCGACATAGGCTTCACGCACTTCGTCGGTGATCCAGGTGCTCTCCTGGCCGCGCCGGGCGATCGTTTTGCATTGGCTGATCACCCGGCGGAAATCGGTATCGACGCGGAACTCGAAGGTATTGCGACGGATAAGTTGGCGCATGCTCTTGCTTTCCCGGAGTTCGGCGGGGAATAGCACGAAACGCGGGTCGGGGCACCACCAAAGGATATGGCGGCCTTCATACCAGGGGAAGATGCCCTGACGATAGCCCAGTAGCAGCCTTTCAGCCGACAGGTCACCGCCAACCGCCAGGAGTCCGTCGGGTTCGGCTAATTCTTGGGGAGGGAAGAGTAATTCATTATTTAGGATGAACAGCGACATGGCTATGATCCGGCGGCAATTTCGATCGTAGCGCCGATGCCGCGTTCGGTAATGGCATCGCATTGCGGTTTGAGGTCATCGAAAGTACCGTGCTTCACCGCATATTTGCCCTTCGTGTGGATCAGCATGGCGCACTGTTCTGCCTGTTCCTGCGAATGGCCGCATATTTCGATCAGGGTTTCGATCACCCATTCGAACGTGTTGACCTCATCATTCCAGACGATCAGGCTGAATGGAAAGTCGTATGCCTCTTCCGTGAGGACATCCGTACGGGACTCTTCATGGGTGGACGTTCCGGGGCGATTCAAGAGCCGGGGTTGGGTATACATACCGTGCAAAAATACGTAATTTGGCATATTATGACCCCCGAACGAGAATTACGGATACGGACGGTACTGGACAAAAGGCAGGAAAATCTGGTGGTGGTGCTGGAAAACGTATTTGACCCGCACAATATTTCCGCCGTCATGCGCACCTGCGACGCGGTAGGCGTTCAGGACATCTACGTGCTGAATACCCGCATTCCCCGGCACAAGAAATGGGGAGCTAAAAGCAGCAGCAGCGCGGCCAGCTGGTTGACGGTGCGGCAATATGATGATGCGAAGGAATGTTTCGACGCGGTAAGACGGCAAGTCGACCGCATTTATACCACGCATCTAACGGGTGACGCCGTGTCGCTGTATGAAATGAAGCTGACGGGACGGATCGCGCTGGTCTTCGGGAATGAACATTCCGGCGTAAGCGAAGAGATCCTGGCCTTTTCAGACGGGAATTTCGTGATTCCCCAAGTCGGGGTTATACGGTCATTGAACATTTCTGTGGCCTGTGCGGTTACGCTTTATGAGGCCTACCGGCAAAAAAACGCGGCGGGGCAGTATGGTTTGCAGGGGTTGTCATCGGATCGATATCAGGAACTATTGTCCGCCTGGAGCAGGGGGCAGCTATAAAACATATGGGTATGCGTATACTTATCATTTTTTTGTTGTTTGGCTGGTCTGTGTCTCAAGCGCAGGGCCCGGTGCAAAAGATCAGGATCACGGAGCTACAGGATTATATTTCGAAAAGCGATCACCCGCTCATTGTCAACTTTTGGGCGACGTTTTGTGTCCCGTGCAACAAAGAGATCCCTTATTTCCAAAGCACGGTGGCCCGTTATAAAGATCAGGGCGTGGAATTGATATTGGTCAGCCTCGACCTGCCGGATTATTTTCCGGGTAAGATCAGCGACTTTGTCCGAAAACAGGGGTATACCTCAAAGATCCTTTGGCTGAACGAGACTGACGCGGATTATTTCTGCCCGAAGGTTGATCCGCGCTGGTCGGGAGGGATCCCGTCCTCGCTGTTTGTGGATAACAAGACCCACTACCGCCAATTCTTTGACCGGCAGCTCACTGAACCGCAGGTGGACCTTGAGATAAAAAAGATGATCGCGGCAAGATGATCCGGACAGCCGGTGAATGATCAGCGAATGGAGCAGCCTACCGAGCGGGTCTCTTTGACCGTGACGGGTTGGCCGGCTATCATTTCATCGATTGCTGCCTGTAGATGATGGCGTTTGACCGACGAAGGATCGCCGGGGCTGTCATCGATCGCGCCATGATAGACAAGGATCCCGTTTTTGTCGAACAGAAAACACTCGGGCGTGCGGCTTGCGCCGAAGGCCGCGGCAAGCACCGCGTTATCATCCAGCGCATAATACCATTGATAGTTCTGGGCTTTTG
>DATMLR010000561.1:0-3280 GCA_035570015.1 Puia sp. | reverse complement strand
ATGGAGTTGGCGCCGCTTCCGCGGCCGACGTGGTAGAACCCGCGGCTCTGGGCATAGCGGATCATGTCCCAGGTGATGAGGTAGTAGGCGGTGAAGCCCATCTGGTCGATGATGTTCAGTTCTTTCTGGAGGCGTTCACGGGCTTTCCTGTTGTTGCCGTAGCGAAGGCGGAATCCTTCACGGGCGAGTTTCTCGAGCAGTACACGGTCGTCTTCGCGGCTGGCGCTGTAAAGCCTTTTGTTCTTATGCTCACCGAAGGTCATCTCAATGGAACAGGCGTCGATGAGGCGGCAGGTATTGGTGATGATCGACGGGTATCCGCGAAAAGCGGTGAGGATATCCGCCTGCGGGACGAAATATTCATCAGCCCCGGCAATGTCCTCCGGGATCAGTTTGGAAAGCAGGGTGTTTCGGTCGACCGCGCGGAGGAGGCGGTGAAGGTTGTGATAGATCTTGTTTTGGAAGGTCACGGGCTGGCGGATGACCCATTTTGCGGCGGTTTGGTGGATGGTGGTACGGAGGAGGCGGTTGACTTCATGGAGCTGGATGCCGATCTTTTCGTTGTCCTGCAGGTCTTCCGGGGGCCGGGAGCCAAAAGGGTAGATGGTGAAGCCATCCTGCGGTCGTTGGTAGAGCCCGGTTGGGGTATCTGGGAAGTCCCTCTCAGCGAGCAGATGTTCGGAGAGAAAGGCGTTGATGCGTTGGAAGCCGGTGTTATTCGCTGCTAATAATATATATAACAGCTTGTTACCGTTACGGATCTCGGCGCCGACGATTGGTCGGACGCCTGCTTCACGGCAGTATTGAACGAAGTCCCAGGTGTCACAGGTCGAGTTGATATTTGTCAAAGCGAGGGTGGTGGCGCCGGCTTCAATGCCGCCGCTGACAAGCTCTTTGGTAGAATACGTGCCGTACTTGAAGCTGAAGTATGTCTTACAGAGGTACATGAACGGAGGTTGAATGAGGATAAAAACTAAGTTCATTAGCAATTAAATGCTAAATTAATTAGTAAATTTGTCCTTGATTCTTCTTTGAAGGCCGGGAGGGCCCAGGAAAGTCCGGCTTTCGGATCTGAACGTTCCGGATGAGGGATATGAAAATCTTAGCGGGCCCGCGTAAAGTGAATATAAGGAATCGGGAAAGTAAAATTAACGGATCAAAAAAGTAACTTTTCTAACGTTGATGTATAAGTTAACAAAAGCGGAGTTTTTTAGAAACAACCTTTCCCTAAGTGCATATTCAATAAAAATAAAATCTTTCCTTTATCTCATGGAAAAAATGCAACAGACATGATTAAACATAAGCGGGATCATCGTTATGATCTGATCAAGCCTATGGTTGAAACCGGCAAGATCATGTTCTTCAACGATATCTTCAAATACATCCCAAAAACAGTGGTGGCGAAGGATCTCGGAAAGAAAGTGGACCGGTTCAACACCTTAATGAGTAGGGTCGAGGAGTTCATGCTGGAGGATCTTTTTATCATGGCCGGTTTTTTCGAGATCGATGAGGATGTCATTGTGAGGCTGGTGATGAATGACTATAAACGGAATAAGAGTGAGATTGCGACGTCGGTGAGAGCGTCCTGATTTTTTTCCTGTACAACTGTGTTCGCTGGGAGCTGCCTCCAATGAGTTCGGGGGTGGCTTTTTTTGTCGTTTTTGGGTGGGAGGCCCGCCGAAAAATGGTTAAATTTGGGGATGTTCCGGAACTTTTTAAAGGTTGCCCTAAGAAATCTGGCCAGGCGGAAAGGATATGCGCTTTTGAATGTCCTTGGTCTGGCCCTGGGGATTACGTGCTGTCTGGTCATCTTCGAATACGTGGCGTATGAGCGGAGCTACGACCGGTTCGAGCCGAATGCCGCCCGGCTCTATCGAGTACAAGATGAAGATTATCAAGCCGGTAGAATGGTCCTGCCCTGTGCGGCGGCGATGCCGGGGGTTGCGGCAGGGATGATGCAGGAGTTTCCGGAAGTGGAGGATGCGTGCCGGCTTTACCGGGGAAACGTCATTCTCGCCGATGACACCAGATATGTGAAAATCAGAGAATCAACAATTTACTATGCCGACCCGGCCGTATTGCCGATGTTCGGGATGAAATTGCTGTATGGAGATGCCAGGACCGCCCTCTCGGGGCCGGGGAAGGTGGTGCTTTCCGCCATGGAAGCCCGCAAGTTCTTTGGCCAGGAGGATCCGGTCGGAAGGGCGCTCGCGATCTACTCCGGCATTCGACCCAAACCGATGACGCTTGAGGTGACCGGCGTCTACAAAGATGTTCCCCTTAATGCGCACCTGAAGCTGCCGGTGCTGGTATCCTACCCGACGCTGAGCGTGCTCTCGGGGACATACGGCAAACCCAATAATTACGTTGAGGACAGCTATGACTGGACGAACTTCTATACTTATATCCTGTTGCGGCCCGGGGCGAGTGCGGCGGGGGTTGCCGCCAAGCTGCCTGCCTTTATCGACCGGCATTACAACAATCTGCCGTTTGCAAAAAGTACCGGGGATAGTCTTACGCTTTCGCTAATGCCCGTCGGGGACATCCACCTACGCTCGCATTATACCGAAGAAGCGGAGCCGGGCGGAGACGAACAGTCCGTTTCCTTTTTATTCCTGATCGCTTTCTTTATTATCGGAATCGCATGGATAAACTATATCAACCTGGCGACGGCCCGGTCGCTGGAGCGTGCGAAGGAAGTAGGGGTCCGGAAAGTGCTGGGAGCGCTGCGGGGTGAACTGGTCCGGCAGTTTATGATGGAGAGCCTGCTTATGAATTCCATGGCATTGGTGGTGGCCCTTGGGCTGACGCTGGTGGTCAACCCCTTCTTCGTGCGGCTGGCGGATCGGCCGATGTCGTCCGTGTTCTCGATGCCCGGCGTGTACTGGGAGATCTTCCTGGCGCTTTTCGTCGCCGGAACCCTATTGTCGGGCGTTTACCCGGCGCTCATACTTTCCCGTTATCGGGCGGTCGCTGTCCTGAAGGGTCTTTTTTCAAATTCCGGCAGCGGCCAGTGGCTGCGGCGCGGGTTGATCGTCGGTCAGTTTGCCGCTTCGATCATTCTGATCGCCGGGACGATCGTTGTATACCGACAAGTGCATTTTATGCGTAGTCAGTCGCTGGGGGTGAATATCAATGAGACCCTGGTGCTGAGGGCGGCGGGCACCAGTCTGCCCGATTCTTCCTATCAGGATGTCTATCAGGCATTCAAAGGCAAATTGTTGCAGCTGCCGGCGGTCAGGAGCGTGACGGCGTCCTCCGAAGTCATGGGCAATGAGAT
>DATMLR010000560.1:0-5974 GCA_035570015.1 Puia sp. | reverse complement strand
GAGGCTGCGGGCGCGGCTGGCGGAGCTGGGGGTGGAGGTTGTCGTGCCGGACGCGGCGATCGTCGATTATAAGGAGGCGTTAGTGATGGCGCTCATCGGGGTGTTGCGGTGGCGGGAAGAGAACAATGTTCTTGCCTCGGTGACGGGGGCGAGCCGGGATAGTATTGGGGGTGCGGTTTGGATCGGCCAAGAGGTTTGAAGGCGCGGCCGCGCGGGCGGGCGTTGTGGCGCGGCGGGACGCCTATCCCAGATACTCCATGTCTTGAGCGGTAAGGGTGATATCGACCGACCTTCGATTCTCTTCGAAATGCTTCAGGCGCGAGGTTCCGGGGATCGGCAGGAGTAGATCGTTGTAGTGCAGGAGCCAGGCCAAATTAATTTGTGCAGGAGTGGCGCCGTACTTCGCCGCGATCGCGGCAATTTTTTCATCGTGTTTGGGTAAGGAGTTCAGCAAGGAAAAGAAGGGGATCATCGGGATCCCGTTTTTTATACAAATGTCCATTACCTCCTGCATTCCTCTCGTCTCATTGTTGTGTTGGCGGAAGGTGGTGCGCCCGCTGTAGCCAAAGGCATTTTCGACGCTGGCAATTTTTCCCATGCCGAGCGCCTTCTTCAATTCACCGGGGTTTACATTGCTGATGCCTACGTGCAGGATCTTCCCTTCCTTTTGCATCTTGAACATCGCCTCCAGAGATTCCTCCAATGGGGTATCCGAGTGCGGCATTATCCGGAAATGGACCAACTGAATTTGGTCTGTCCTCAAGGTTGCCAGATTCCTTTCAATGCTTCTCCTTAGTTCGCCCGGCTTGTTGAAGGCATACCAGCCTTTGTCGGGCTTGCGGGTGGCGCCTACCTTCGTACAGATCACCAAATGGTCGGGATAGGGATAGAGGGCTTCGGCAATCAGCCGGTTGGTCACGTCTTCGCCATAATAATCGGCGGTGTCGAGGAAGTTGATTCCGTTTTTGACGGTTTCCCTGAGGATTTGCAGGGCTTCGGGTCTATTAGCCGGTTCCCCATAAATGAAGTCACCCGTCAATCGCATCGTTCCATAACCCAACCGGTGGACGGTTAGCGGATGAGTTGTTGAGGCTCCGATTGTAATGGTCTTCGCGATGCTCATTGGTTATGGTGATTTGGGGGTAAAAATAGCGAAGGAGGGGGAGAAGCCGAACTTTGGAATTTTATTCCTCTTTTGGGACCGTAGGGCCGTTTAGCCTCCAATGCATCTATTTGATAACTAATTACTTGCAAATTGGCTTATCGATTGTAGCAATTATGGTATCTTCCTATCCATTTCCCCGCTGAAAGACCGACGAAACCGAATATCATGCAACGTCTCGCTACCTCCATACTGTTTTCACTCGGACTTTCACCGGTCTTCACTTCTGCGCAGGATCTTGCTTTCACGCGTCAAATTGCTGAAACTACAGCCGTCCGTACAGAATGGTTGAAGGGCGAAGACCAGGTCAACGGCTCGATCACCAAAGACAAACTGACGAAGATGAAAGAGGTGGCGGGTGGTTTGGTCAATTTCCTCCGGGATTCCTGTCTTGGCGCCAGCAGTTACAGCCCCACCTGGCATGGGGAATATAATTCCGATAAGAACAGTCCCGGGGCACAACTGAAATTTGGGGTGACCTGTCATTTCGCCGAGCAGAACGCCGATCTCGGCATTACTGCAAACGATCTTCAGCCGCTGCTGGACCAACTCGTAGTCAATGGGCAGCATTTCCTGACGATGCAGGTCGCAACTGCTTCTGATAAACATACTTTGTATTATACGGATGGCAAAACGAAAATGTGGCTTGTCACTAAGGGCAAAGGTCAGCTGCCGTTTATTGCGGTTACACGGAAAGAATACCTGGTCGAAGCAAAGGCCGAGTTGTGGTCGATGGTGAAGAGCATCGAGGCGGGCTGGAAGATGAAGGTGCCGGTCCGGTCGGCTGCTGTGCAGGAAGCTGAGCGGAAGGCGGTAGCCGATCAGTTGAAGACAATGTATTCCGGAACGGATCTGGCTATCAGGGTTCGGGTCTACATGCACAGCTATAAGTCGGATGAAGAATTTCTGAAAGCGGGCATTGCTGCGGAGACGGCGGGTTTCCGGGCTACGATCCGGCTGATGGATAGCCTGTCGCTGCATCTCGGGGCTGCTGAACTTGGCAAGCCTGCGGTCGTGTCGGCTGGTGCGGCGGACTTCCGCGGTTTTGAAGATGGTCAGTCGAATTACATGCTGATCCGGATGAACGAGGCGTATTTTTCCAAGATGCTTTCAGATGAGAAACCGCAGTTGTTCCTGGTGACCTGGCAGTATGAAGGGGCGAATGCTTCAGCGGTTGAGCTGGATCGTCAGTTGACGGCGAAGCTGGATGCGCGGGTACTGCAGGAGATGCTTAATAAGTAAAGTTTATCTATAATAGAGTGAGTAAGGCCGCCGAGGGGCGGCCTTTTTTTTAAGGGGAAAAAAAACGATTAGATCAACTGAATAAGCCGCCTTTCTTCAGTTCGCTGGTCCCCTCTCCGATCTTATAGCCATTCTGATAAATCTGAATCGTATAGCTGCCCTGTTGAAATTTTCCGGCTGGTGTAAATCCAAATTCAACCTTCTTCTTCTGCGACATTTGGAAATCGACGGGTACTTTTGCCGTATAAGATTTATCACCTTCCTCATGGGTGGTAAACGTGGTTGGTCCGGCGGCGACGACCATATTCTTACCATCGGGGCCTGTTATACATACATATACATCTGTCATTCCCGACTGGGCAATACGATTCGTCACATCGAATGAAATGAGTAGTTTGTTGACACGTTTTGCCGTGTTGGTAATTTTCTCTTTCCCGTTGCTTTTAACATCAACCGGGATAATTGCAATATTTGATGCATTCAACGTAGAAGCAATATCTACTTTCTTCTCCAAATCCTGTTTTGCAGCAGTTGTCGTCTGAAGATCCGAAGTCAGACTCGTGTTGTCCTGCGTCAGTTGTGCCTTGTCCTGCGTTAGCGATTGATTGTCCGTTGTCAGGCGGGCAACGTCCTGTTCCATGCTGCCTATCTTGTCGTTCAATTGGGCGATCAGGTCTTTTGCCTTTGCCAATTCAGCAGCGGTCGCATTCCGATTATTCAGGATCCTGCGGATCTCCGTTTTCTTGAGGGCTATCTGGTCGGTTTGGCCCTTTAATTTGACCGTCATGTCGTGGGAGAACCCAGTCAAGGAATCCAGGCGGACCAACGATTCGTCGAAACTCTTCTGGAGTTGGCTTTTCCCATCGCTGAGCTTGGCAATCTGCGTGTGGGTCTGCTCAATATCCTGCTTTGCACTATTCTGAGTGACGCCCAAATAAACAAAGCTGCCAACAAGGCCGACAGCCAGCAATCCGATGACGAGATTTCTGTGGTCGCTCTTCCGCGGCGTATTGTCAACATCTGATGTTGGAAAATTTGAATTTGTCATACTGTAAAATTTTTAAGTGAACTATCTACACCATATATAAGGATTACCATGCCACGATCGGTTATTCGAGGAGGTGGCGGCGCGTTTCACGCGCGGGAGGTTCGCAGTCCGTTGATTTATATGCGATAGCGAGGAGAAAAGAAAGAAGTTAAATTTTAGAGACCCAGTACAGATCGCAATTTGACATACCCCGCTTTGCTCACCGGTACCTGTGCCCCCGAGGAGAGGACGCAGAGGTGGCTGTCTTTTTCATAAGGGTCGATGCGGGTCACCTGCTGGATGTTGATCATATAGGACCGGTGGGTTCGGACGAAGCGGGTGGGGTCGAGGACCTTTTCGAAGTAGCCCATCGTGCGGTTCTTCAGGAAGGCGCCGTTGTGGGTGTGGATCTTGACGTAGTCGTCCGCGGCTTCGAGGTAATGGATGTCTTCGATGGGGATGATCTTGATCTTCCCCGCGGTTTTTACTACTATACGTTGTTGTTGGGCCGGGGATTCGGCGGCAGTGTCCAGGAGGGATTGGGTCGCGGGCGCGCCGGCCGGGGGGGCGGGCGCGCCGCCCGGGGCAGTGGAAGCGGGTTCGGGCTTGTATCCGTCGAGCCATTTGCGGAGGGCTTTGTCAAAGCGCTCTTTGGAGAAGGGCTTCAAAAGATAATCGACGGCGTGGGTCTCGAAGGCGCGGATGGCGTATTCGTCAAAGGCGGTGGTGAAGATAACGGCGGGCGGGTATTCGACGAGCTCGAGCATTTCGAAGCCGTTGATCTTCGGCATCTGGATATCGAGGAAGATGAGGTCGGGGTGGTGTTGCTGAATCGCTTTCAGGCCTTCAAATCCGTCGTTGCATTCCTGGCGCACGGTGATATTGGGATACGATTGAAGATATTCGCTGACGATCATGCGCGCGAGGGGTTCATCATCGATGAGGACGGCAGTGATGGGGGGAGTAGTCATGGCTGTGCTGTTTGTGTCGGGTTAGCGGCCGGCCAATTGGCCGGAATCCTTACGGTGGTGATAAATAGATTCTCTTCTACGCGGGTATCGAGGAGGTCGGGTCTGGCGAATAATAAATACAGGCGTCGCTGGATCGATGTCAGTCCGAAGCCGGTGCCTTTCTTGGGCCGTGAGGTCTCGGGGTCGAAGGGGTTGACGACCTCTATGCGAATATAGTTATTCTCCAGTCGGGCGCGGATCGAAATGGTGACGGATTCGGTGGTATCGTAGAGCCCAAATTTAATGGCATTTTCGACGATGGGCTGGAGGAGCATGGAGGGCAGGCGGTATTCGAGACATTCGGGGTCGTAGTCGAGTTCGGTGCTGAGGCGATGGCCGAAGCGGACCTTTTCGATCTCCAGATACAATTCCAGGTATTGCAGCTCTTCGGCGAGCGGGATCCATTGCTGGTCTTCTTTGCGGAGGTTGCCGCGGAGGAAGTCGGAGAGCTGCTGGATCATTTTACGGGCCTGTTCGGGGCGGCTGCCGATCAGGGCGCTGATGGAGTTGAGGCTGTTAAAAAGAAAGTGGGGCGCGAGCTGCTGGCGGAGCTTGAAGAGCTCGGCTTCCTTGGCGAGGCGTTCGGCGTCGTTGCGGCGCTGGCGGTTTTCCTGTTCTTCTTCGGCAGAATACCACAGTACGCTGAGGATGCACATACAGCCGATCTGCAGGAAGGCGAAGTCCATTCTCACCGCCCAGGACCGGGAAAAGAATGTAGCATAATCGACGGGTGCGCCGGCGGAGTGGAGCAGGGGGACGAGTGCGGCTTTGCAAAGGGCGGTACAGAGGGCCGCGAGACCGAGGCTGATAAATAAGATATACCAGTACCGTTCCTTCTTTGGCAGGTAGTACTGCATGCCGTTGCTGATGAAGACGCAGCAGAAGGCGGTGACCGTGTTGGAGACCGCGGCATCGGTGAGGGCGATGCCGGCACTGAGGCCGTAGCTGGTGAGCAACGAAGTTTGCAGGAGGGCCCAGATCGCCCACCAGGAGACGAAGATGAGGAGGACCTTGCCGGAGGAAAGGGGGGATTTGGCCATGAGCTAGAGCAGCTGGAGGATTTGGTGGGTTCCCGAAATGCGGATATGATCGGCGCGGCTGTTGGCCAGATTGATATAGCCTTCGGGGTCGTCGGTCTCCTGGATGCGGGAGTACATTTCCGCGCCGTCGAGGAGGCCGCTTAGGCGGTAGAGTTCCGCGACGTTGATGAACTTCCATTGCACGAGCTGTCGGTCCTGGTTGTAGAACCGGTCCTGCTCCTTTTCGCCGAGGGCGACGGCTTTTTGAAAGGCTTCATCTTCGTCGTGGGCGGCGATCAGGCGAAGTTGTTCGTCGAATTGTGGGGTATGGTGGCCTTCGCCGCAGATGATCCGGAAGATGATTTTGGAGAGATACCAGTTCATATGAATAAGTTTAATAATTTTTAGTTTTGGTTTCGGGGGTGACGGTTGGGCGGTTACGGTTTCGGGGTGACGGTTGGGCGCTTGCGGCTTCAGCGGGGTGACGGTTAGGCGGTTGCGGCTTCAGCGGGGT
>DATMLR010000559.1:0-5105 GCA_035570015.1 Puia sp. | reverse complement strand
ATGCGGACAGTGTGTGTTCTTCCTTTCGGGTAATGACCACCTGAAAAAACAAAGGGCTGCGTGATGCGACAGACAGCAGGTTCAGCGGCACCAACAGCTTAAATGCGCGTAAATCGGACCCCGGGTGGTCGTCACATGCTGTTGGGCTTGGGAAACGCGTAGTTGGGCGGCAGGAAGCCGTTTATTCCGGGTTTAAAGCCCGGCACTTAGAAAAGCTGGCTTTTTTTCCGATTTTTGATGGAAATGAAGCGGATTCTCTTACATGTGACTTTTTGGGTCGTCTATACGTTGCAGGACGCGCTTGTCGGGATGATATGGGCCGGGCCGGAAAGTGCGATCGGCGCCGGACCGTTCTGGAAAGCGCTAATGGATGCCCTTCTATGTCTCGTCGCTAAATTCCTGTTCACCTATTTTCTTTTGGAGGTATCCGTGCCCCGGATCGTTGCGGGGAAATACCCGCTCGCCCGGATCGTGGGAGAAATTGTCGTCGTCCTGCTGATCTCGATCTTCGTGTACCGGGTGATCGCCTTTTATCTGATCTTTCCGCAGGTATATCATGTGCACAGTCCAACGGGTCTACTGTCCCTCAGGGGCATCTTCGCCGCTATGATGGATATTGGTTTCGTCGCCGGGGTGGCGACTGCTCTTAAGTTCGGGATGATCCAGATGAGGGTAAAGGAAAACGAAAAACTCCTGATTCGCGAAAAGCTGGAGGCAGAGCTGAAATTCCTCCGCCAGCAGACAAGCCCGCATTTCCTGTTGAATACGCTGAATAACGTGTATGCGCTGGCGCGTAAGAAATCGGATGATACGGCGGAGGTGGTCATGAAGCTGTCCGAATTGCTGCGGTTCATCCTGTATGAATCGAGTGATCCGACGATCCCGCTGATTGAGGAGATCAAGGTGCTTGAGGATTACCTGGAACTGGAGCGGATGCGGTATGATGATCGATTGACGGTGAGTTTTGGGAAAGAGCTGGACACGGAATGTTATCGGATCACGCCGCTGCTGCTGCTGCCCTTTATCGAGAATGCGTTTAAGCACGGGATCAGTGAGAGCAGGTTCGAGTCATATGTGGATATCGATATCCGGGTGAATCGGGGACGGTTGGAATACCGGGTAGAGAATTCCAAGGACGACGGTCCGCACGAGCCGTCCAACAAGAATAATAATATTGGGTTGGTCAACGTCCGGAGGCGGCTTGAGCTGACCTATAAAGACTATAATCTGGATATCCGCGAGGGGGAGAATAGTTACCGGGTAAGTCTTTCACTTAATCTGGAAAGCCATGTTGAAATATAACTGTCTTGTCGTGGAGGACGAACCGCTGGCGGCTGAGATACTCGTTGATTATATCAGCCAGGTCCCTTTCCTGGAGCTGAAAAGCGTTTGTTCGGACGCTATTTATGCCATGGAGATCCTGCAGACAGAGAAGATTGACCTGATCTTCCTCGATATCCATCTGCCTAAGCTGAAGGGGTTGGATTTCCTGGAATCCCTTAAGGTCCCGCCAAGCGTCATTATCACCTCCGCCTATAAAGAATATGCGCTACAGGGCTTCGATGTGGGCGTGATCGACTATTTATTAAAACCGATCCGGTTCAACCGGTTCCTGAAGGCGGTGGGCAAGATGAACCAGCCGAATCGGGCGCATCCGGCCGAACTGCCGTCCGCCGCGGCAACGGAGCGAAGGCATGTCTATTTTAATGTAGGAAAAAAGCGCGTAAAGGTTTATATCGATGAGATCCTTTTTATTGAGAGCGTGCGGGAGTATGTGCGGATCACGACATTTGACAAGATTATCCTGGTCAAATATCATATTACTGAAATGGAGGAATTGCTGTCAAAGGACAACTTCGTGCGGGTGCATCGCTCTTTTATCGTTTCCAAAAGTAAAATAACGGCCTTCACCGCTACGGAGGTCGAGATCGGCGGCAAACAAATCCCTATAGGCAGGAGCTATAAGGAAGCCGTTATATCCCTGCTGGAAGGTGGTGAATGATCGGGGTGGGCGGCGCGGCGGCCCCCCGGACGGGCTGGCGCGCAGGCTCCGGCGGGGATGGGGTTATTGCAGTGACTCGATCAGTTTCTGGTTCAGCGCGACGTAGTCATTGTTATTCTGTTGTTTTGCGAGGTCCATTGACTGCTTCGCGGCGGCTATAGCTTCCTGTTTGCGGCCAAGCTTAGCGAGGCAGCGGGCTTTCTGGTAGACGGCGAAGTAGGCCGTGGGGTCCTGGGCGATGGCCTTATCGAACCATTCCAGCGCTTTGTTGAGATCCTTTCCATTTTCCAGGTAATAGAATGCGGCCTGATAGTAAGGACGGCTGTCCCTGACCAGGGTGTTGTTGATCTGCGTCATGACCTTTGCGTCCGTGTTGGTGCTGATCGGGAAGCCGACGGCCACGTTGTCCCAGAGAAGATCGAGGTTGCAGGAACCGCCGGTGAGATTCGAGAATTCCAGGGTCATGGTCTCTACGGCGAACGGCAGGGTGTGGGGGGAGGCCTGGACGCGGACGATATCCTGATCCTGCCGGTAGGCTGCCGGACTTGTGACGTCGGTTTGGCGGGTGATGATGAACGTCCATTGGTCGGCGCCGGGGATGGTAAGCAGGCCATATTTCCCCGGGGGGATGATGGTGCCGCCGATGGTTATGGTGTCGCCGAAGGTCAGGGTGGTGGCCTGGTTTGCGCCGGTGCGCCAGACTTTACCGTAGGGAACCAGATCACCGAAGATCTTGCGGCCTTTTACTCCGGGTCGGGAGTAGGAAAGCTCGATATTGGAAAGCCCGAAGTCCTGGCGGATGAATTGGGGGACGGAGGGGGCGGGCGTTCGGAGTGTCTGGGCGGGGGCGGATAAGAGGATGGTGGAGCAAATGGCAAACAATAGCAGGATCTTTTGCATGATGGTTGGTTTTTGAGGATTCGAAATTACGGGAATCCGATTAGAAGTTGAGAGTGACGGCCGCGCGGACCTTTTTGTTGCCGAAAAGGCGCCAGGCGGGGCCTTCGGTGACGAGGCGGATGATGGCGGCGTCGTGTGCGGGGGATAAGGATTGTTCGATCTTAAAGGCCGACAGGGAGCCGTCGCGCGAGACGATGAAGGAGACGGTTTCGGTCCCGGTGACGGTGGAATCGAGATCCAGTTTTCCTTTGGTCAGCCGGATGTACTGGAGATAGGCCTGACGGCCGATGACCGGAGCGGCGCTAATCCAATTGGTGTCCAGCCGATCGCTGCTTACGGAGGGGGCGGCGGCTTGGGTTGCTCTTCGTTTGGCGCCATAGCCGGTGACGACGACCTCGTCGAGGTTGGTATTATTGGGCTTCAGGTAGATGACATTGCTGGACCTGGCTTCAAAGCTTTGGTTGTTGAGGGCTAAGGAGGTCTGGTTGTAGCCAATGAGCGAGACGGTTAGCTGGAGGGTGGTATCGACTGGAGGCAAGCTGAGCTTAAAGTAGCCTTCCTTGTCCGTGGTGGTTCCTGAAGGTGGGAAGCCATTAAGGGTGAGGGAGGCGCCGGCGAGCGGGCGGTTGTTGATATCGAGGACTTTGCCGGCATACAGCAGCGGTTGGGCGGCGCGGTAGTTAAAGAATTTTTCGTTTTCGCTTTGGTTAAGTGAAGAGATTGTCAGCGAGTCCTTTTTGATCTGGAACGCCCGGAGATTTCGGAACTTAAGGTCATCCGCGGTGCTTGCCGCAGCGGACTGTTTCGCGAGCCCGGTGGTCAGATTTTGCGTGTCAGAAAGGGGGGCTTGCGCTGCGTAATATTGGTTAGCCGGCGGTGCGGTGCTTGCAACGGCGGTGCTTGCAACGTCAGCGGGAAGGTGGCGGTGGCGGGTTGGGGCATTGGCGGTTTGGCTGGTTTGGGGTTGCGCAGATTTGAATTGGAGGCTGTCGTTGGCGGCGGCTTTCGACTCGGCTGCGGACCTGGTGTTGGCGGCGACGGCTGCCGGCGCGGTGGGTACGGCGGCTGCCGGCGCGGTGGGTACGGCGGCCACGCGCGCTGTGTCTTTTGCGGCTGTGCCAGACTGGAAGCTGCTCTGCGGTTGATTGGAATGCTGGTAAAAAAAGGTGAAGCCGATCCCCACGAGCAGGATCAGGGCGGCGGCGACGGCGATTCGGCGCCGGATGAGCAGCATCGCTTTGCGGCGGGTGTCTTCGGAGACTTTCTTATTCAATCTTTCCTGCAGGTCGGTGAGGTCTTGTTGGGAGATCGGATGCTGGATCAACCCTTCGATGGCGTCGGCAAGGAAGGGGTCGTCAAGGGCTGCCTGCTCGAGGTCGTGCATTTCCCCGGCAGAAAGTTCCCCTTTCCGATATTTTTCGATATCCGAAGCGAAGAAGTGGATGGTATTTTTGTTCGTGCTCATTTGTTTTATAGGGGGGGCGGGTTCGCGATCGTGGCGGGGGACTGTTCTTTATCGTGTCGCTGCATGCAGATGCGCAGGTTGCGTCGCCCGTTCTGGATTAAGCTGCGGACTTTGTTCCATTCGTAGCCGGTGATCGTTTCAATTTCCTTGTAGCATTTATTTTCAAGATAGAAAAGGCTAACGACGGTCTTCTGATCGGCGGAAAGCGTGTCTATGCAATCCGATAGTCGATCCAGCCGGGCTTCCTTTTCCATTTTATCGTTGAGATGCAATTCTTCGGCCGTTTGCACAAGCTCGGGATCGAAAGGCCTGACCCTGATGCGGCTGGAGGATCGCAATTGCATCAGGCAGTGATTCTTAGCCAGCGTATACAGCCAGCCCTTAAAGTTGGCGACTTCATGACGGGACAGCTTGACAGCCAGCTCCTGAAAGATCTCCATGACAGCGTCCTTTGCTAATTCTTTGTCTCCCAGGTACTTGAGACAAACGCCAAATAACAGGTCGAGGTAACGTTGATAGAGTTGGGCGAGAACTTTGAGGTCTTTGGAGGAGCGGTAAGCGGCGGCCAGTTCCAGGTCGCTCGATTCGGCGTCCTTTCCATTGGATGATATGCTGGTCAGGAAGGTCAAAGTCGGGGAGATAACCTGCTCAAAATAAGAAAAATTTCCGGCAGTGCGGGGCGTGGGGGAGGGATGGGGCAATTGGGTGGAGTGGAGGTTGGGTGGCGGGAGGGGCGGG
>DATMLR010000558.1:0-9409 GCA_035570015.1 Puia sp. | reverse complement strand
ATAGCCTGGAAACTCACCGTCGCCAGGGCAATGATCGTCGCCGATAAGGCCGCTGCGGCGAACACCCACCACGTGATGGTAATCCGGTAGACGAAATTTTCCAGCCATTTGTTCATGCTCCACCAGGCAATCGGGAAGGCAATGACTGCGGCGATAACAACCAGCCGGATATATTCCCTGGAAAGCATCAGGACGATACCCTGTACTGAGGCCCCCAGTACTTTTCGCACGCCGATTTCCTTCGTGCGTCTTTCGGCCGTATACGCAGCGAGGCCGAACAGTCCCAGGCTGGCGACCAGGATGGACAGGAGCGTAAATATTCCAAAGACGGTTCCCATTCGTTGATCGGCGTTGTAGAGGACTTCAAAGTCTCTATCCAGAAAATAAGATTCGAAGGGGGTGGCAGGCGCAAAGGTCTGCCATTTGTCCTTGATCGACCTTAGGATGTTTGCGATGTTGCCGCCCTGAATGGTCGCAACTATATAAGATGTCCCTGCCGTATAGTTTTTTGAAGAAGCGTGGAACAGCGCGATGGGGTTAACGATATTGTGTGCGGACTGCACATTAAAGTCTTTAACAACCCCGATTACCTTAAACCGGCGATCGTCATTCCCAGGATACACAAGATATTTCCCAAGAGGGTCTTTCCAGCCGACCTGCTTAACGGTGGTTTCATTGACGATAACTGAAGCGGAATCAGCGAAGTCCTTCGAGAAGTTCCTTCCTTTCAGCACCTGGATCTGGAAGGCGGGAATAAAGGTCTCATCTACGACTATGGAGGTGAGGGTAAGGTCCTTGGCCAGTTGCTCCTTGACGTCGCTGGTAACAGGCACGTAGAAATCGGTAAAGCCATAAAAATTGGTACCGGGCACATCCGAGGTGATGCTGGCTTTGCTGACGCCGGGTGTCTTGAGCAACTCCTGGCGGAAGGATTCCTCTTCGATGGGCTTCATCTTCTCGCCGTTCGGAATAATGATGACGTTATCTTTCTTTAGCCCCAAATCCATTTGCTGAGCATATCTGAGTTGTTGGAACACGATGAGGGTACAAATGATGAGTGCGATGGAAACCATAAACTGAAAAACGACCAATCCATTTCGCGCAAAAAGATTACCCCCGCTCTTCTTCAGCAGACCTGTTCCTTTTAGCACTTCCACAGGTTTGAATGAAGTGAGATAGAACGCGGGGTAACTCCCGGCGAGCAAGCCGGAGATAAGCGCAAGCAGTAAAACAATCGCCCAATTGCCACTCTGCAAGAGGTCGCCAAACCTAAGGGCCTTACCAGCCAGCAGGTTAAAGGCTGGAATTGCGAGCACTACGGCTATCAGGGCGATGATTGTGGAGATGGAACTGAACAACATGGCTTCAGCCAGGAACTGCCGGATCAGCTGACCCTTCATGGAACCGAGGACCTTACGGATCCCTACCTCTTTGGCCCTGGCGCCGGCTTTGGCGGTAGATAGATTCATGAAATTGATGCAGGCCAGGGTCATGATAAAGAAGGCAATCACCGTAAAAATGTAAATGTATTTGATGTCGCCCAAATTGGTGAAGGAGCTGGGAATCGCAGCGGAATACAGATGGATGTCGGCTAAGGGCTGCAGATGGAAATCCCATTTTCCGCCTTTCTTTATAAACTGGTCAAATGGCTGACCGATCCGGGTAAAGGCCTTAGCAGCCTGCACGCTGACCATCGCAGGGAATTTCTTTTCGAGCTGGCGGATCGCGACAGCATCATTGGGAACGGCGTCCTTTAACACGATATAGGTATCCATCTGGCACCAGACCCAACTCCAGCTGAATTGTCTGACCGGCGGGCAGTCCGCCATGGGTATCAGCATGTCAAACTGAAAGGAAGACTGCTCCGGAATATCCTTTAGTACGGCCGTAACGGTGAAGGGCTGCTTATACTGGTCCAGGGTCAGGGTCTTCCCTATGGCCGCCTCCGGATTGCCAAAATACTTCGTGGCTATCTTTTCCGTCAACGCTATTGAGTGATGCTGAAGCAGGCAATTGGCGGCATCGCCCTCCTTTACGGAATAGTCAAAGACCTGCAGGTAATTAGAATCAACGGCGAATAATCGTCGTTCGGTGAAATGGTTCTCCCGTTTGCCGTCGGCAATGCTGCTGACGATCTGGTTGCCAAGCGGGATGCTGCGGGTATAGGTCTTTATTTCCGGGAAGGCGTGGAACAGGGCGGCGCCCAGCGGCGGCGGGGTGGTATTGCCCACTAGTAACTGGCCGCCGAAATTGGCGTCAAGGGTGAGCTGGTAAATATGGTTGGTGTTGGAAAAGAAGCGGTCGAATTTCCGTTCGTCCTGCACATACAGGAGGATGAGGATGACGCAGGCGATACCGGTGGCGAGACCGCCGATATTGATCAGGCTGCTGATCTTGTTACGGGTCATATTGCGCCAGGCGATCTTCCAATAGCTTTTTTTCATGTTTTGTCAGCTTTGAGTTATCACAGGTTGGGTATCAAAAATATAGCCAATTAGTGAATAAGGTGATTTATAGTTGACTGGCTTTTAGAAAACCCTTTCCTTAATGCGGTTCATGAAGGCTTCGCGGAATTTCTCGCTGATGGGGATTTGTTTGCCGCCGACGAAGATCTGGTTGTCGCGGATGGATTCCAGACGGGCGATATTGACGATATACGAATTGTGGACGCGGGCAAAGGAGGCGGAGAGCTGTTCTTCGATGTCCTTGAGGCGGCGGTAGACGAGCAGTTTGTGGACGGGGGTGACGACACGGACGTATTCCTTTTCGCCTTCGAAGTAAAGGATGTCTTTGAGGAGGATCTTCTGGAGCGCGCGGCCGGATTTGACGAAGAAATATTCGTCTTCGTTGTGAGTCGCGGTTTGGGCCTGGGGTGCGGCGGTTTGAGGAGTCGAAAAATGGGCTTCGATCTTCTGGAGGGCGGTATAAAAACGTTTGAGCGTAATCGGCTTTAGCAGATAGTCGATCGTGGAGAAGCCGTAGCTTTCAGCGGCGAATTCGGAGTAAGCGGTCGTAAAGACAATGCGGGTCGCCGGGGGCAGGAGGGCGGCCATTTCCATGCCGGTGAGATGGGGCATGTTGATGTCGAGGAAGATGAGGTCGACGGAGTGGTTTTTGAAGAAGGCGAGGGCTTCGCGGGCGTCGTAGCATTTGGCGACGAGGTCCCAGGAGGTATTCTGCTGGATGAACATCTCGAGGAGGTTGACTGCATTGGGCTCATCATCGACGATCAGGCAGCGCAATCGAATCGGGGGATGTTCGATACTCATACAATCGGGATTTTCAGAAAGGCCTCATAGCTAGTGCCGGTTTGGGTGGTGCGCAGCTCAAAGCGATTTCCGTATAACAAAATTAGTCGTTTTTCGAGGTTGATCAAACCGAACCCGGCGTGGCTTATCGGCGGGTCTCCGGCGGGCAGGCCATTGCAGGTGGTGAAAGTGAGGTAGTTCCCTTCCTGCTGCAATGAAATGGTGAAGGCGTTCCCCTCGGCCGAGCGGTCGATCCCGTGCTTAAAGATATTCTCTACGAACGTCATCAGGAGCATCGGCGGGATGACGGGGTTTCCTTCGTACTGCTGTTCAAAGGTCACGCTGACGCCGTGACGGATGCGGATCTCTTCGAGGGCGATGTAGTTCTCGAGGAATTTGATCTCGGTGGCGAGGGCGACCTTCTCTTTGGGACTTTCATCGACAAAATAGCGCATGATATCGGAGAGGCGGCCGATCAGCAGGGCGGTACGGGGCGCCTCCCGGAAGGCTTCATAGTAAATATTATTAAGGGTATTGAACAGAAAATGCGGCTGGACCTGGGACTTGAGGAGGTTGAGCTCGGCGAGGCTCTTTTGTTCCAGCATCTGCTCGGCCTGACGTTTGATGCGGAAGTAATCGATCGCGATGCGGAAGACGAAGCTCATCATAAAGATGAACAGGCTGGCACCGGTGAAGTAGAGTATTTCCTGCCGGTTGAACGGCTCCTGCATCTTGGGGAAGAAATAGTTGTGGACCGAGAGGGTCAGCCACGCGCGGCCAACCGCGAATATAAAGACGGCTAACGGGGCAATCATTACATACGCGATTGTTTTTCCCTTCAGGTAAAGCCGCGGGAAAAGGAAGGAGATATTCCCATAGATGATCACGGCGTAGGCAATTGTATTTATTACGGCATATGCGGCCGCGAAGCCAGGGCCATCGGGGAGGTCGGTGAAGAAGGTGAGCAGCAGTACAAATGCCCAGATGAGGAACTGTAATTGGACGGGGGTCGCTTTCCGCAAATTCAAGCGCATCCTCAAAAATAGGGAGCTTTTTTTCCCGAGCGCAGGTGTTTTCAATGGTTGCCGCCGGATCTTTAATTATGCGATTTCTGCGAGATTGATCAGAATGGCAAAAAAGGGGGCAAAAATTGAAGAATTTTTAAACATGGATTATTTGTGTTTTTTTATAGATTTCTAATAATCAGTCGATTAACCTGAATAATTATAAACATTACATTTTTATATAATGAATTAACATAGCCCTATTTTCGATTTTTGGTGTAACTTTCCGGTGGTTTTTAACGAATTTGTTTTTTGTTTAATACGAAACTTGGAAGTCTATGAGCAAACTCACTCTTAAGCGTATTTTACCATTCCTGGTCCTGGCGGCGGTGGCTGTTATCGCGATTTTTATCCCGAGTATCGCGCCGTCGGTGCCGGACGCGAAGTATGTTCCGGCAGATGTGGCCTGGATGCTGGTTGCTACGGCGTTGGTATTCCTGATGACGCCCGGATTGGCGTTCTTCTATGGCGGTATGGTTAACCGGAAGAATGTTCTCTCCACCATGATGAAGAGTGTTGTTGCAGCCGGTGTAGTCGGGGTGCTTTGGATCGTGGTCGGTTACAGCCTTTGTTTCGGCGAGTCGATCCATGGGGTTATCGGTAATCCGATGACGCATCTCTTTTATAAGGACGTCGTGAGCGGTGCTCCCTGGGGGCCTGCGCCAACGATCCCGAAAGGGTTGTTCTCCATGTTCCAATTAATGTTTGCGATCATCACACCCGGGCTGGTGGTTGGGGCGATCGCCGAGCGGATGCGGTTCTCGGCTTATGTGCTTTTTACGGTCCTCTTCAGTCTGCTGGTCTATGCGCCGCTCGCGCACTGGAGCTGGCATCCGGATGGCTTTTTGGCCAAGATGGGCGCCCTTGACTTTGCGGGCGGTACCGTAGTTCATATCTCGGCTGGCTGTGCGGCGCTGGCGGGTGCACTGGTGCTGAAGCGCCGGAGGTCCCATATAGACAGGATCGAAACGCGTCCTGCGAATATCCCCTATGTGTTGATCGGGACAGGCTTGTTGTGGTTTGGTTGGTTCGGCTTTAATGCCGGGTCGGCCAATGCGGCAAGCTCCCTGGCGGTTTCCGCTTTCTCGACGACGAATACAGCGGCTGCTTCGGCCGGGTTATCGTGGATGTTCTTCGACGTGCTGCGGGGCAAGAAGCCTTCGGTGGTTGGGTTCTGTGTCGGGGCGGTGGTGGGGCTGGTGGCGATAACGCCGGCGGCGGGTTTTGTAGCCGTACCCCAGAGTATCTTCATCGGCGTATGTGCGGCGGTCATCTCCAACCTGGCGGTTCACTTCAAGTCTACGAAGACGGTACTGGATGACACGCTGGATGTATTCCCGTGTCATGGGATCGGCGGGATGGTTGGGATGCTGATGACGGGTATTTTCGCGACCACGGCGGTCAATGCGGCGGGTGCGAACGGTCTGGCATATCACAATCCTTCCTTCTTCTTTATCCAGGTGAAGGCGATGGCGATCGCGGTGACTTATAGCTTCGTGGTGAGCTACGGGATCTTCAAGTTTGTCAACTTTATCGTACCGTTGCGGGTCAGCCAGGAGGAAGAGGAAGAGGGTCTGGATGCGAGCCAGCATGATGAGAAGTATACACAGGGTACCTTGCTGGTGGCGACGCCGGAGGGGTTGAAGGAGCGGGAGATCATGTAAATTCATTCGGAATAATTTTTTAGAGACCGGTCTTGTTTACAGGACCGGTCTTTTTTTTAGGGGGTAAAGTCCAAAATCTCCATTTTGGATAAGCGGGCCGGGGTTGGTCGACGTTATTTTGTAAAAAAAAACACTATGAGTAACAATTGGAGTGAATTCAAATTACGGATCAACACGACGGCTTCCGTTGAAAAGGCTTTTAAGGCGGTGGCGACGCCGGGCGGCCTGGAGTCGTGGTTTCTGCGGGTGGCGGGCGTAACGGCCGGCGGAACGCCGCGGGCTAAAGGGGACGCGATACAAAAGGGGGACGAGTATCATTTTCAATGGCACGGGCATCCGGACACGATGCGGCACGCGGGAAAGTTCCTCTCCACCGATGGAAAGAGTGTGATCAGCTTTACCTTTTCACAGGATCTGCCGGTGACGATCAGTATTTACCGGGAGTGCGAGGAGACGATTGTGGAGCTGGCGGAAACTTTTGATCCCACGGTCGAGGAGGTGGCGCGGAATCATTACCTGGGAAATATGAAAGGCTGGATCTTCTTTCTCATCAATCTGAAGTCGATCCTGGAGGGTGGGTTGGATATGCGGAACCGGAAGGTTGAGCTGAAGAATGTATTGACGGCGTGAGGCGGTAGGCCATTGGTGAGGTGCCGAATCGCCGGCGGAAGAGACCGCTGAAGGAGGGCGGGCTTTCGAAACCGGTCATTCGGCAGATGGCGGTGACGGGTTCGGTTGTATCGGCGAGCAGTTCCCGGGCGGCGGCAAGCCGGACTTCCATGAGGTATTTATGGGGGGTTGCGCCGAAACAATCGCGGAACATGCGAAGGAAATGTTGGCGGTTGAGCTGCGCTTTTTCGGCTATGGAGTCGAGCGGGAGTGGGGAAGCATAGTTCGCGTGGATCCATTCGCGGGCCTGGGAAAGTCGTTTGAACAGTTCGATGCGGGTGGAGCGCCGGGAGACGGCCAGTCGTCCGGCTGTGGCTTCTGCGGCGAGGGCCTGGCGGGTCAGATCCAGCAGGATCTCGCGGATCATTCCATCAGCTTTGAGGGCACTGAACGAGCTGCAGCTGTTGCCAAGGCGGACCAGCCACTCGAAGCGGTCCTTCAAGACGGCATCCATGGGGTGAGCGCGCTGGAGCCAGCAAAGATCGGTATGGTATTTGGTCAGCGCTTCATGGACGGTGTCGGCCCGGAAGAAGAGGAAGAGCGGTTGTACTTCGGCGCGGGGCCAGCCTTCGCCGAGGCTTCGGCAGGCGAGGCGGATGGACAGGCGGCTGCCCTGGTTGATGATGAGGTATCGGGCAGGGTCGAGGGTGATCGTTTCGTCGTTGATCGTAAACCGGCCTGTTCCGGTTATCATGGTAAGGATGCCGGCGCCGGGGATATGTTGGGGGAAGATATAGGGTTTAGTGATCGTTTCCACCAGGAGGGTATGATCGGCAAAGTGGAATGTCGGGCAGGTGGATTGGGGGTCCGGAGTAAGGAGTTTCCGGGCGATCATAGGCTTTATTTTCAAAGTTATGGATTTGCGCGGGATGGGGTGGAAACGCATGGGGACTTTATATTTGTAATATGATTACGGCGGAAGTTCTTGTTGCAGCCAGGAAATTGTGGGATTATCATCATCTGTTCCATGTTCCGGTCCCTTCGGATTGTATCCTGGTGCTGGGAAGTCTTGATCTTCGGGTGGCTAACAGGGGGGCGGAGCTCTACCTGGAAGGGCTGGCGCCGATCATAATTTTCTCCGGCGGATTGGGGAAGGTCACAAAGGCGTTGTTTTCGGAATCGGAGGCCGACCTTTTCGCGCGGATCGCGCTGGATATGGGGGTGCCGGCGGAGGCTATCTTCATCGAAAATAAATCAACGAATACGGGGGAAAATATCCTGTTCACGCAGCAGATGCTGGAGGATAAAGGACTGCATCCGCAGAGGTTTCTACTGGTGCAGAAGCCCTATATGGAACGACGAAGCTATGCGACCTTTAAAAAACACTGGCCGGATAAGGAGTTGATCGTCACGTCACCGCAGATCGCCTTCGACGAATATCCCACGCCGGAGATGCCGATGGAGCGGGTGATCGAGCTGATGGTGGGGGATATGCAGCGGATAAAGATCTATCCGGCGAAGGGGTTCCAGATTGCTCAGGAGATCCCGGATGAGGTATGGACGGCGTATGAGAAGTTGGTGGACTTGGGGTTTGTCGGGCATTTGGTGGGGTCTTGAAAAATTACTCCACCCGCAAACTCTCTACCGGATTGGCCGTCGCAGCGCGGATAGCCTGGTAACTGACTGTAAGCAGCGCGATCGCCACCGCCGCGACGCCGGCCACCACAAATATCCACCAGGGCATCGAAGTGCGATAAGCGAAGTCCTGCAACCATTGGTGCACACTCCAGCCCGCTAACGGCGCGGCTATGACAGTGGAGATGCCGACGAGGAAGATGAACTCCCGGGACAGCATCGACACTAATTGGGAGACGCCGGCGCCGAGGATTTTGCGAATGCCGATCTCGCGGGTTCGTTGATTAGCCGTGAAAGCGGCCAGACCGAAGAGACCCATACAGGATATGAAGATGGCGATGCCCATGGCGATGTTCATAATTTGCGACGTTTGCTGCTCCCGTTTGTAAAGCTGCTCCAGCGATTCGTCGAAGAATCGCGAATGGTATATCTTGTCCGGGTAAATCTTTTTAAAGATGGACTCCATTTTCGCCATCAACGCTTTTACCTGACCGAGGGAGAAGGCAGCGCTGGCTAATTTTACGCTTAGCAGGTTGCCGGCGCCAGACTCTGTAGTAAAGAAGAAGGGCTTTATTTTCTCATGCAGGTTTTGTGCATGGAAATCCCTCACGACGCCGACTACAGGACCCAACGTCCCGTCTAAGCCACTCATCTGCTGACCAGCGGCATCGGCCGGATTTTTAAAACCCAACGCTCTTGCCGCTGTTTCATTTAGAATATAAGCCCGATACCCCGGTTGCACCGGAACGACGCCGGGGTCGCTGCCTTGCCGCGCCGTGTCTGTCAGATAAAAATTTCGGCCGGCAACAAGTGTCAGTCCATACACCGACATATAATTGGTGTCTATCATGTCCATGCCGACATCGATCGTCACGTCTTTGGCGCTTTTGTACTCGAGATTTGTCTTGCCATGGCCGGCTGCCTCTGGACCGGCTGAGCTGAGACTTACCTGCCGCACACCCGGGAGTGTTCGGATCTCCGCAGCATATACGGCCTTAAGGTTTTCGGGTGCGCGATGGGGAAGATCGATCATAATGATAGCGTCCTTTTTAAAACCCAGGTCGGTGTTGAGCGCATAACGGATCTGCCGCCCCACCATCATGGTGCCGATGATAAACAGCAGACTTATGGTAAACTGGAATACGATGAGGCCCTTTCGGAGGTAGCTTTTGGAATTGAGCTGCCGGAT
>DATMLR010000557.1:0-6023 GCA_035570015.1 Puia sp. | reverse complement strand
TGGCGACGGTCATCGCTGTAACAGCGCTTGCCGGGATGATCCTGCCGTTGAGATATTGGCATCGGACGGAGGAGATCCCTCCGGTATTGAGGCGACCGTCCGGGGTGACGGAAGGGATTGTTTCGGCTGAATGGAGGCGGCGGTTATATCCGGGGGAGAGACTGGAAATCCGGGGCGAGTGGCGAGGGCGGCCGGGGTCGGGACCGGTCAAACTGTTATTGATGGGGTTTGGGACGGTGGTGGATTCGGTCCGCACGACAGGGGCATTTTCGTTGAGTATGGTGCCGCCGCAGACGGGTAGGGCAGAATACCAGTTGGCGGCAGTGAAGGGTCGGGATACGATAGAAAAGGAGGCAATACCGGTCGAGGTTGGGCTTGATCCGCCGATGAAAATCCTGATCCTGGCCGCTTCGCCGGATTTTGAGAATGCGTTCCTGGTGAATTGGTTGGCGAAGAACGGCCAGCGGGTGGCGGTGCGGACGAAGGTGAGCCGCGACAAATATCAAACGTCGTATGTAAATATGAAACCGCGGCCGTTGGGGCGGCTAACGCGGGCGTTGTTGGATGGGTTTGATGTGGTGATCGCAGATGAGGAGGTGTGGACCGGACCTGAGCGGTCGGTATTAAGGTTACAGGTTGAGAAAAAAGAGCTTGGGCTGATCATCAAAACAGATAGTGGCTTATTGCGCCGTGAGCCGGTAGGAGTGATGGTGCTGGATACGGTATGGGGGGAGAATGCGACCTATATACGCTTAATGAAGGGACAGGCGGTTGACTATTCGAAGCATTGGGCGGAGCTGCTGCGTTTGGTGGCGAGGCCGAAGCCGTCAGCGGATCAATGGAGTTGGGAACCCGTGGAGCCGAAAGTGGGGGATGAGGTGGATCTGACGTTGCAGACTGCGGCGGAAGCGCCGCAGGGGACGATGGCGCAGGATGGGCGGGCGGTGAGTGTGTATCTGGCGGAGGATGCCGTCCTGCCTTTTGTTTGGCATGGGAGGTACTGGCCGGAGAAGGCAGGCTGGGTGAGGGTGAATGATTCGGGCTGGTTATATGTGTGGCCGCGGGGGAGCTGGCCTGCGATGGGCGGGCGGGAGCCGGTAGCGAAGGCGGCGTCTGTTAAGGCAGAGCGGGATCCGGCGCGGGTGGAGGAGGTCCCAGTGTCGAAATACTGGATGTATACTGCTTTTTTATTAAGTATATTTTTTTTATGGGTTGAGCGAAAGTTTAATTAGATTGCTCGTATGAAAAGAAAACAATTCATTCAGATGGCGGGTTTAGGGATTGGAGCGTTGGCGATGCCGAGACTGCCGTTTGGTTCCCGGATGATCGATCCTGCAGAAGCGTTGGGGGAGGGGATGGATGCGGGGACCAAAAAACAGCTGGCGGATGCGGCGCTTAATGCTGCCCGTTCGGGCGGGGCGACCTATGCGGATGTGCGTATCGGCCGTTACCTCAATCAGTTTGTGATCACGCGGGAGAACCGGGTGCAGGCGATTGCGAATACGGAATCATTCGGGGTCGGTATCCGGGTGCTTGCTGGTGGCGCATGGGGTTTCGCGGCTACCAACGACGTGACGATGGATGGCATGGCGAAGACGGCGCAACGGGCGGTAGCGGTGGCGAAGGCCAATTCGAAGATCATTTCCGAGCCGGTACAGCTCGCGCCACAGCAGGGGTACGGCGAGGTAAGCTGGAAAACGCCCATTGAGAAGAACACGTTTGAGGTCCCGTTGAAAGAGAAGATCGATTTGCTGCTGAGTGTGAATGGGATTGCGATGCAGAACGGCGCCAGTTTCATCAATTCAGGAATATTTTCGGTCGACGAACAAAAATATTTCGCTTCCACGGACGGTAGCTATATCGACCAGGATATTCACCGGATCTATCCCAACTTCAATGTCACCAGGATCGACAAGGCATCTGGTAAGTTCCAGACCAGGCGGTCGCTCAGCTCGCCGGTTGGGATGGGGTATGAATATCTGACCTGTCCGCCGGAAAGTAAGAT
This sequence comes from Puia sp., assembly GCA_035570015.1. Lineage (GTDB taxonomy): Bacteria > Bacteroidota > Bacteroidia > Chitinophagales > Chitinophagaceae > Puia. The sequence goes on along the minus strand of DATMLR010000557.1, from coordinate 4,018 downwards.
GGCAGGTATTGTTACCCGTTATAAAGACCGGTATGACATCCTGGAGGATGTGAAGAATGCGACGGCTGATGTCACGCAAAAGATCGCGGCCAAAACGGTAGAGCCCGGTAAGTACGATCTGGTGCTGGATCCTTCGCATCTCTGGCTGACGATCCATGAGTCGGTGGCGCATCCGACCGAGCTCGACCGGGTATTGGGTTATGAGGCCAACTATGCGGGAACGAGCTTCCTGAGCATGGACAAATTACGGTCGGGGAGCTTCCATTTTGGCAGCAACCTGATGAACATCCATGCCGACAAACTGCAGCCGGGAAGTCTCGGCGCGGTAGGTTATGATGACGAAGGCGTAAAGTGTGGAGAATGGGAGCTGGTGAAGGAAGGCGTGCTGGTAAATTTCCAGGCGATCCGGGATCAGGCGCATATACTGGGGCTGAAGCGCTCCCAGGGTTGTTGTTATTCCCAGAGTTGGGCGGACGTTCAGTTCCAGCGGATGCCTAATGTGTCATTGCGGCCCGGTAAAACGCCGTTGAGTGTTGATGATATGATTAAGGACGTGAAGAAGGGTATTTATATTATAGGCGACGGCAGTTTTTCGATCGATCAGCAGCGCTATAATTTCCAGTTTGGGGGCCAGCTATTCTATGAGATTGAAGATGGCAAGATCGTTGGGATGCTGAAAGATGTAGCTTATCAGGCCACGAACCAGGAGTTCTGGAATTCTTTGGTGGCGGTGGCGGATGAACGGGATTACCGCATGGGCGGCGCGTTTAATGACGGGAAGGGCCAGCCTTCGCAATCGAATGCGGTATCGCATGGGGCAGCCACGTCGAGATTCAATGGAGTAAACGTTATAAATACTGCGAGGAAAATAGGATAGTATATGATCTACACAAAAGAAGAAGCACAGAAGCTATTACAGAAAGTGCTAAGCTATTCGAAGGCCGAAGAATGCGAGGTATCGCTGAGTGGGTCGGATAGCGGGAATATCCGGTATGCGCGTAATTCGGTGTCTACGTCGGGGGAGATAAACCGGTTAAGCTTATCCGTCAGTTCCAGTTTCGGGAAGAAGACGGGGAACGCCAGCATCGACGAATTCGATGACGTATCGCTGCAGAAGGTTGTTCAGCGGTCGGAAGAGCTCGCGCAGCTGGCGCCGGAGAATCCCGAGCATATGCCGTTGCTGGGACCGCAGACGTTTGCCGATTCCATAACTTTTGTGCCGGAGACGGCGGCGATTACGCCGGATACGCGGGCGGAAGCGGTCGGTAAGAGTATCCGGGTATCGAAGGATGCGGGACTGCAGGCGGCAGGTTACCTGGAGAATACGACCGGATTCGACGCGGTCATGAATTCAAAGGGGTTGTTTGCATACAATAAGTCAACGGATGTGGTGTTCTCGATCACGACGCGGAATGAAGAGGGGACGGGTTCCGGGTATGCAGCCCGCGGGTACAATGATGTGACGAAGCTGGACACCTTATCGGCTACGAAGATTGCAACGACGAAAGCGACCGGAAGTGTCGGGGCGCGGGCGATCGAGCCGGGTAAATATACGGTGATCCTGGAGCCGGTGGCAGTGGCGTATCTGCTGGAGAGTATGTTCTTTGGCCTCGATGCGCGAACCGCCGATGAAGGCCGGAGCTTTATGAGCAAGCCGGGGGGCGGGAACCGGCTGGGGGATCAGCTGATGGACCCGAAAGTAAATATCTATACCGATCCATTCAACCCCGACCTTCCTTCTTCGACCTGGAACCGGGAGGGGCAGCCGATTATGAAGAGAAGCTGGATCGAAGGCGGTGTAGTGAAGAACCTCAGCTATTCGCGGTATTGGGCGCAAAAGAAGGGAGTGGACGCAGTGCCCGGACCGAGTAACGTCATAATGACCGGTGGCACAGCTACGCTCGAGGAGATGATCAAGAGTACGGAAAAGGGGATATTGGTTTCGAGGCTTTGGTATATTCGGATGGTAGACCCGCAGACCCTGCTATTGACGGGGCTGACTCGGGATGGTACGTTCTATATCGAGAATGGGGAGGTCAAGTTCCCGGTGAAGAATTTCCGCTTCAATGAAAGCCCGGTGATCATGTTGAATAATGTAGAGGCATTAGGGAAGCCGGAGCGGACGATCAGTGTGGAGTCGTACCGGAGCTACCTGGTGCCGCCGATAAAGGCGAGGGATTTTACGTTCTCGTCGTTGTCGGATGCGGTCTGACGGACCCGGAGGGTCCGTCGCGGAGCAAGGGAGGCGCGGAGCGTACCCGAGCGAAGCGAAGGGTACGAACGAGGAGAAGCGTGTCGAAGCAGCTTCGACGAAGTTCATGTGCGCAGCAGACATTGGCCCCGGTCAGCCTGCGTCAGCAGGCGTGGCGGAGAAGCGAGTTTGTCTATAGCGTTTTGGAAAGCTCGAAACTCGCCAGCAGATTGACATTCGGGTCGGGGGTTAAGTGTTTTGGCGGTTCCGGCAGCGGGAGATCGACTTGGGTGGTCTTATCATGGATGTCGATGTGATACAGGGTGCCGTCGATGGAATATTCCAGCGGGAAATCAAACAAATGATCATGGGTTTGAGTGAATGAGATGATAGCGGCTTTCTTGTCGGGGTCGAATTTCCAGCTGATGATGATGTTGGGGTGACCGGGGGTGTAGAGCCATTGATGGAAGAAAACATGGAGATCCTGGCCGCTGACGGTCTCGATGACCTTTTCAAAGTCTTCGCTGCTCGCGTTCTTGTTTTTATAGGTCGTATAATACGTGGAGATCCCTTTCCAGAAAAGGCTGTCGCCGAGGCGGTGGCGAAGCATGTGCAATACCCAGCCGCCTTTCTCATAGCTATTCGGGTTCAGCAGGGTGTCCGGCGGATCGATAGAGTCGACAACGGGGGTCATCCGTTTTTTCTCTTCGGCAATCGTGATTAGCCGGTCTCTGGCCATTCCCTTCTTCAGGGTATCGGGGCCGTATTTATTTCCAGGTAGCAGTGGGTCAGATAGGTGGCGAAGCCTTCGCTGAGCCAAAGGTGCTGCCATTTGGTTTCGGTTACGCAGTCCCCAAACCATTGGTGTGCGATCTCGTGAGCCATTAGAGACTCGATACCGCGGGAGTTGACGGAATTCTCGAAATAGAAGATCGCGCTGGCGTTTTCCAGGCCACCGAAGCGGGTCTTGGACTGGACGTTGCCTTCTTTTTCGAATGGATAGGGACCGATATGGGTGATATAGAAAGGCAGGATCTGCAAGGGATAGGAATAGGCTTTGAAGCCGACCTCTTTATTTTCGGGAAATACATAGTTCCAAACGGGGACGCCCATCGCGTCTCCGGGGTGGTCGATGGCGAAATCGGCGACACCGATGACCATAATCTTGGGCGACAGGGGTACGGATTCCTTCCAATGCGTGAGCTTGAAATGGTTGGGGAGGGAGCGTTCTTCCTGGAGGGCACCATTCGCTACGACGGCATAATGATCGGGGGCGGTGATGCGCCAATCGAGGGTGGCTTTATCGGATGGGTCGTCTACGCAAGGCAGCCAGTTATGGGCCCGATTGGGCCAGTTATCGCCGAAGAATCCGCGATGACCGTATTTGTTGTTGGCAATGATGAGGGCGTCTGCCGGCACGCCGTCGTAGCGGATAGTATAGTTATGTTGGGAGGAGGTGACCGCGCGGGTTTGGAGGGTGAGGTGGGTGCTGTCCTGCTGGAAGGAGACAGGCTGGTTATTCTCGGTAACGGAAAGAACGGTCATTCCTTTGCCGGAGCTGTTCCTTGCGGTGAGATCGAGGCTGAACTGAGTGGCGTTGGTGCGGAAAAGGACGGAAATGACCGCGGTACCGCGGATACTGTTGCTGTCATCATTGAGCGCGAGGGAGAAGTCATAGTGCTGAACGTCGATGACAGGGTTGTATAGTTGGGCGTAGTTGCGGGTGAATGGGAGTAGGAATAGAAATAAGATAACCGGGCGCGAAAATGGCTGCATGGAGAGAATTTAGGATAAATATACTTTAAATTGCAGTATGGCTGAATACAT
>DATMLR010000556.1:0-3836 GCA_035570015.1 Puia sp. | reverse complement strand
CAGCGGGTTGAACATCCTGACTACTGATCCTGGATTGGGCGCGGAGGCCGCCAGCGCCGGGGTTCAGGCGGCCAAGAGCTTGCTGACACACAAAGCGAGGTTGATCAAGGTCTCGGTAAGGGCCGGATACCAGGTGCTCTTAAAGAATTCGAATAACAATCCGCCTCTCCGATCGATGGCTGTTTCCTCGCCGGAGCGGAACCAACTTCTCGTGCTTCAGACCAACCCTCAGCCGCCCGGTTTCGTCCCGGGTGGCTCTTTTCTTGAACGCTGCCGGGCGGGTGGAGTTGAGCTGAAACTGCAAGGAATTTTTCTCAAGGATAGCCTGTTATGGTTTGGGCTGGAATGGGGGAATCATTCGCCAATCAGTTTTGCCCCTGAATATTACCGGTGGGTCCTTCGCGACCGCCGGACCTTCCGGCGAACGGCGCAGCAGGAAATGGCGGTCGAGCCATCGTGTGCCGCTGACCTGGTTACCGTATCGGCAGATTCAACGATAACGCAATGGGCGGGATTCCGACCTTTTGTGCCGGGAAAGGATAAGGAGCTGGTACTGGAAGTCGGCGAGAAGAACGGTGGACGGGTCCTGACCCTCGTCATCAAGCCAAAGCAGATTCTGAACGCAAAAATTATCCAAGATGAAAAAGCTGAAACCCCTGCCAAGACGTATTCACCGATTCTGTATAAGCTGTACGATGCAGGACTACGAAGTTTTGACAGCCAAGTGGAAAAAGTCGACTTGCCGGACCTTTAGTGAATATGCACGAAAGGTTTTGCTTGCCGAGCCGGTGGTAATGACAACCCGTAATCTTTCTTTGGACATCCTGATTGAAGCGGTAAATCGCACGCGCGCCGAGCTGGCGAAGTTGCAAGAAAAGCCCATACTCTCGGCGGAAGACCGGAACAGGTTATTCGCCATGATTTTAGATCTAAAGGAAGCATACTATCGAATCTCAGAGTTATGCATACCAAATTAGTTTCCGCTGTAAAGATTGCCCGCGTGTTGGCTTATCACGAGCATAAAGTCAAAAAAGGGGTCGCCGAGTGCATTTATGCAGGAAATATGATAAAAGATGCTGACGATCTCACGTTAAGGGAGAAGCAATTCCATTTTGAGCGACTGCTTTCCCTCAATGACAATATAAGGCAAAAAGTATTGCACATTTTTATTGCCTTTCATGAATCTGATAAAATCGGTACCGACGACATGCGGGCTCTGGTACGCGACTATATGAAAGGAATGGACTGGGATCGCCAACCCTACCTCGCCTATTTACATCGTGACGCCCTGTATAAGCATCTTCATGTCGTGTCGAGCCGGATCCGATGGGACGAATCGCCGATCTATATGTACCGGACCAATGTCTTCAAAAGCTATGAGGTATCTAGGCAACTGGAAAAACAGTATGGTCTTTATCAGGCAGGTATCCGGGTTCCTGACGAAGAATGGAGAGAACTGCATCCCGTACAAACGCTTGAAAAGGGAACAACATCCCTTCATCCCACAATGAATGCCATAATGGACCTCGTGATTCCGCATTACAATTACACCAACCTGGAGGAACTTAACGCCGTCCTAAGGCTGTATCGCGTGCGTGCAAGCACCGGACAACCAGGCGGACTTATCCGGCAGGCTCGGGGGCTGGTATATTATCCGCTAGCCGAGGACGGCCATTCGACAAAACCTTACGTCAAAGCAAGCGACCTCCTGCAACGCCCGACCTTGCAAAAATTGGAGGCGCAATTTGAAATAAACCGTGGGCTGAGACAGCAACTGGAGGAGCGGGTTACCACGGCGGTAGATTGGGTGCTATACGATAGTCCCCTTGACTTGGATGCCTTTAAGGCCGCACTCGGCAATGAGCGGATCAGCCTGGTGCTCGAAAATAAAAAAATCTGGTACGTAGACCACAAGGACCGCATTGTGCATAGTGGCGACTCGCTCGGGCATCGTTACCATTCGGCTGGCCTGCTCGAACGACTGGTTCCAAGGGAAGTTTATCATCAAGAATTAAAAGAACGGCTGGCGTTGCAGCCGCGGCGCGGCCAGCGGATTTCGGGGGATTTGTAACATGAACGATAGCGCACATTTTTCGTTTCGCGGCGTCGCGATGCTCAGCCTCGGGGTTAGCCTTAGCATCTATGGCTTGCACCTGTATTATTTTTGTTATCCGCTCTTTCTCGACCTTCATTTGACTGCGCGCCTCGCGGACAAATTGGTGGAAGAGATCAGCCGAACGGGGTTGTTTGGCAGCTTGCTGACCTGCAAGCTAATCATCATTCTTTTTCTTCTTCTGGCCTGTTTAGCCCATCGGGGGCAAGCGGAGCGCCGGGGTTCCCTCCGGCTCGTCAGGACAATGATGGCCCTTGGTTTCCTGCTCTATTTCGGCAGCTTTGTGATCTTTGCCAGGCTCGGCAGCCCTGCCGTCACGTCTTGCTGGTATGGATTCGTGACCAGCGCGGGTTGGCTGCTCCTATTGAATGCAGGAATGCGGCTAAAGCGGCTCTTACTTGTCTCGGGGACATCTTCCGGCGACATATTCGGCAAGCAGAAAGCCGGGTTCCCGCAAGAAGAGCGCCCCATCACGGCCGAATTTTCGCTTCATTTTAGGGGCAAATACCGGCTTGAGGGCCGGGAACGGAACAGCTGGATCAACCTGGTCAATCCGCGACGGGGCGTCCTGGTACTCGGGTCGCCCGGATCAGGCAAATCCCGTTTCATCATCGAGCCCCTTCTTGCCCAGTGTATGGAGAAGGGGCGTGCCCTGTTCGTCTACGACTTCAAATTTGATGCGCTCAGCCGGCTGGCCTGGAATCTTTTTCAATACTATAAGGAGCGATATCGGCCCGAAACCCGGTTTTATTGCATCAATTTCAGCGACGTTTCGCGCTCGCACCGGTGCAATGTCCTGGAGCCTTCCACGCTGCGGCTGGTATCCGATGCCATCGGCGCCAGCCGGACGATCTTTCTGAGCATCAACCGGACCTGGGCGCAGCAGGAAGGGAAATTCTTCGTCGAGTCGCCCATCAACATCCTCGCCGCGATCATCTGGTATCTCCGGAATTATCAGAAGGGGAAGTACTGTACCCTCCCGCATGCGATCGAGCTTTTGCAAACTCGTTATGACAGGCTGTTTAGCGTGCTGTCAACCGAGCCGGAGATCCGCACCCTGATCCAACCGTTTGTAGACGCGTTCAAGAATAAGAGCATGGAAATGCTCGACGGTCAAATGGCGTCTGCCAAAATATCCCTTGCCAGGCTGGCATCGCCGGAGGTGTACTACATTCTTACCGGAAACGACCTGAGTCTTGACCTAAATTGTGCCGATAAACCAAAAATCCTTTGCCTCGGCGGCGATCCGACCCGCCGCGAAGCGCTTTCGCCCGTTTTGTCGCTATACATCGACCAGGTAAGCCGGCTTTGTAATACGCCGGACCGCCTGCCCTTTGCCCTGATCTGCGACGAATTTGCTACGGTGCGGGCAACGAATGTGCTGACCTTATTTGCGACCGCGCGATCCAACAACGTCATCCCTATACTTGCCGTTCAGGACCTCAGCCAGCTGCGGACCCAGTATACCCGGGAGGAGGCCGACGCGGTGTTGAATATCAGCGGCAATTTTATTTGCGGGCAAACGGCCGGCGAGACAGCGAAATGGGTGAGCGAACGGTTCCCCAAGGTGCTGAAGGACCGGTCATCGGTGTCTACGAATAGCTCCGATACGTCGGTCAGCGTTACGCCCCAGTGGGAAGAGGCGATTACGCCGGCGACGCTGGCGATGTTGTCGTCTGGCGAGTTTGTTGGGGTGACGGCTGATGATCCGGGCGTTGAGGCG
>DATMLR010000555.1:0-4322 GCA_035570015.1 Puia sp. | reverse complement strand
TTGGGAGATCTTTAACTGCACGGCGCTTTCGATCAACCCCCGAAAAATATATATTTGTATCCCGGTATATGAATCAACATTTACGTTCCGCCTTTATTGTCTGGATAGCATTGCTGCCGGCCCTCACCAGTTCGGGCCAGGTAAAATTCACGACGGTGGTCAACAGCCAGGAACTGGGGCAGCGGGACTATCTCCAAGTGCAGTTCATTGTAGAAAATGCGCAGCAGATCGACGAGTTCGATCCGCCAAACGATTTCCCCGGATTTCATATTGTCGAAGGGCCGATACAGTCCAGCGGGATGAGTGTGATCAACGGAAATATGTCCCAATACAAGGGGCTTTCGTTTGTCCTGCAGCCGACACATACGGGTAAGTATACGCTTGCCGGGGCAACTGCCGTCGTGGATGGGAAAAAGATGCGATCGAACAACGTCGTGGTCACCGTGCGTCCCGGTGGATCGGGTGCGGCGCCCTCCGGCAGTGGGCCATTCGGCGGCTTACCGGGAGTACAGCCTTTTGGCACTGACCCGTTCGGACCGTCCGCCCCGGAGGCGGTGAACCGGGAGGAAGTGTTGAGGCCGGGAGAGAATGTAAAGGAGAAGATCAACAGGAACCTGTTCGTGAAGGTGCAGGTCGACCGCAATACCTGCTTTGTCGGCGAGCCGATCGTCGCCACCTACAAATTATATTCCAGGGTTAATGCGGAGTCCCGGGTGACCAGGAGTCCTTCCCTCAATGGTTTTAGCGTATACGATATGGTCCAACCGGGCACGGACGCCGTGTCGGTGGAAAAGCTGAATGGGAAAGCGTTTACGGTACATACCATCCGGAAGGCGCAGTTGATCCCGCTGCAGGCCGGCAGTATCGATCTGGATCCGGTGGAAGTCGAGAACATCGTTCATTTCGTTAAGGCGGGAGCCCGACAGGAGCCGCATCGGAGCGGCGACAGACTGCGGGACCTGCTCGATCAGTTGTCGGGCGAAGAAAATCTGGGGCCTGCGGTCGACGAGAACGTGACCCTCGATACCAAGCCGCTGACCATTACCGTCAAGCCGTTGCCGGAAGAGAACAAGCCGGTCGGATTTAATGGCGCTGTAGGTAATTTCACGATCGAAGCCTCCCTCGGCACCAAAACAGTAGTTGCGCAGGATGAAGCAACCCTGCATGTAGTCGTTAAGGGGAAAGGCAATTTACCGGTGGTGACTGCGCCTGCAGTTGAATGGCCGGCGGGTATCGATGCCTTTGATCCGACTGCAAAGGAAGATGTGAATAAGAGTGTAGTCCCGATGAGCGGGGCCAAGTCTTTCGACTATATGTTTACCGCGCGGGATTCGGGGGACTATCTGATTCCCCCGATCAATCTATCATATTTCGACCCAATTGCCCAAAAATATAAAACCGTCAACACCGAACCGCTTGACCTGCGGGTAACTCCTGCAATTAAGCGGCCGCGGCCGGCGAAGCCGGCCGCGGCCGAAGCCGACTCGTCAACGGGCGACCGGCTGGGGGGATTTGTGAGGGGTCTGCTGGAAATGATCCTGGCTGTTTTGTTTGGATTAGGAATACTATGGCTTTGGTGGCGAATGAACAGGAAGCGGGCTACGCCAATACCTGTGCCTGAGGTGACCGCACCGCAGTCGACGACGGTCACGCCGCAGCCTATCCCCGAGGTTGCCACACCGGAGCCTGCGGCAGCATACGTTCCGGCGGCCCCCACACGCGACCCGTTGGCCGAAGCCCGGGAATATTTTGACAACGGCGATTATAAGGCATTCTACCGGGAGGTCAATCGGGCGCTCTGGAAGTCGATCGGCGGGAAGATCGACCTTCCATCCAGCGAGCTCAACAAGCACAATGTCATCGCGCAGCTGGAGCTGCGGGGATGGGACGGGCCGTCGATATTGTCACTGGAGAATGTATTGAATGAATGCGAGATGAATCTTTATACGCCGGCCTATGACGCCTATAACATGCAGCAGTTGTTGCGGCAGGCGGAATGGGTGATGGACAGGCTAGCTTAACCGCTCGCGGGCCGGAAGGCCTGCCCCTACTCCGTGTATTTATACCCCACCCCCCTCACCGAATGAAAATATTTCGGATTCCGGCTGTCATCCTCAAAATATTTGCGGAAGTTGAGTACGAAATTGTCGATGGTCCGGGTCGTTGGATAGACGTTATATCCCCATACGGCCTGAAGGATCTTCTCCCGGGTAACCACCTCATTCCGGTTTTCGATAAGCAGCTTTAACAGCATGGCTTCTTTCTTACTCAGCTGGATTCGATGGCCGTCTTTGGTGATCGCCTCCTGCGCCTTGAAGTCGATGCTATTTTTTCCAAAAGAGTATTGTTCGCCAAAGGAATCCTTGTCCTGCATTTTTTTACTCTTTTCGATGAGCTTCTGGATGCGAAGCAGGAGTTCCTCGAGATTGAAGGGTTTGGTCAGGTAGTCGTCGGCGCCTTTCCGGAGACCCAGGACGCGGTCTGCGCTGGCATTCCTGGCGCTGAGGATGAGGATCGGAACGTCGTTGTTCTGAACGCGGATGGTCTCGGTGACGCTGATGCCGTCCATCCCGGGTAGCATGACATCGAGGATAATGAGATCGAAATACTCCGATTGGACGGCCCGCAGGGCGCCGGTACCGTCGAAGGCTGAGGTGATCTCATAACCTTCCAGCTCAAGATTGAGCTTGAGGGCTTCATGGAGGTTCTCTTCATCTTCCACCAGCAGGATCGAAATTTTTGAACTCATATGGATAGGGAACACCCGAATTTGCGGAGCGCACCCGGAATTGTCAAAATACCACTGTAAAAATACTTCCGGTTGGCGAATTGTCGCTCACTTTAATCGTCGCCTTATGGTCAGCTGCGATTTTACGGCACAGGAAGAGACCCAGGCCGGTTCCTTTCGTTTGACGGGTGGTTTCCTGGCCACTGCGGTAGAATTTCCCGAAGATCTTTTTCTTTTCTTCATCAGGGATTCCCGGGCCGTTGTCTTTTACGGCAAGGAAGGTATGGGCGCCTTCTTTTGTCAGGGTCAGGGTGACGGCGCCTTCTTTTGGGGAATATTTGAGAGCATTGTCCAGCAGGTTGCTGACGAGCAGGTGGAGAAGGAAAGGGTCGCCGGTGATGGAGCAATCTGGTTGAATGCCCGCTATCCATTCCCGCTCGGGGAAGCGGCGGCGATATTCAAGGACGGACTGTTCGGCCAAATCCGAAAAATCCATGACTTCTTTTGTCCGGGTGTACTCGCCGCCTTCGAGCTGTGAGGCGACGAGGATATTGTTGGCCAGGGAATCGAGCCGGTTGGTTTCCTCAATGGTGGCCTGGATCACCCGCTGCTGTTTGTCTTCATCGAGACGGTATTTCCGGAGTGTTTCGAGGTTCAGCTTGGTAACGGAGATCGGTGTTTTGAGCTCATGGGTCACAGCCATCATGAAATTCTGTTGCTGCTGCTGGAATCGGACGTGTCTGCGTACTTCCCGGTAGACGAATAAGGCGCCCAGCAGGATGAGGAACAGGAAGGTACCGCCTTCGCCGATATCGCCTACCGTCTGTCTTTTCTCTTCTGCGAGGATAGCACTCCGGCGGGCGGAATAATGCGGATCGTCCGGTCTCAGCTCATGAAGCTGATAGTTGGTTATCTTGTGGTTCTTTGTCTCCAGGGCAATGAACCACCAGCCGAGGTCGGTAATGCTGTAGGCCAGCAGGAACCAATAGACAGCCGTAGCGATAGCAAGCCGTTTCTTTTTGAATAGCATGGGCGATTTTTGAATAGGACGGGCGATCACTATTGGGCCGGGGCCTTCTCGATGCGGACGCCAATGTTCAGGACATGCTTCAGGGGGTCTTCCCGCATGATCTGTTCCAGGGAGAACGAATAGGTACCCGGGAGGTTGAATTTGGTCAGGTGCTGGATCTCGATCCGGTGTTCATAGATATCGTCCATACCACTGCCGGTCCAGCCTTTCTGGTTGTCTGCCAGGGAGAGGTCGTACCGTCCGCTTCGGATCGTGCTGTCGCCCGGCTGCCGAACGCTGCCCCTGATCCAGATATTGTTGAAATTATAGGCGTCGGTATGGCGCAAAACGAGATAGATATTGTAGCGGCCCGCAGTATCCTCCCGGCTGATATCGAAGGTGAAAGTGGGGTGATAATTGCTTTGCCATTCCTGGCGGGGAAGGGCAACATCTTTCTCATAAACATCGGAGGGAAGGGAGCAGGAGGTCCATGGAAGACAAGCGGCGGCGATCAGAAGCGGGATGATCAGGCGACGAATGATCCGAAAGCGAAGGCTACTTTTCAAGGAATCGAAATTTATATAA
>DATMLR010000554.1:0-3420 GCA_035570015.1 Puia sp. | reverse complement strand
AGAAGATACCCTCGGACAACGCCGACACAGTAGTCGTCACCTCTCCCGTCAACCGCATCGCAATATAATCGCCGGGCAACATCACCTTGTCGATCTTCTCATAGATGGCGGGCTCGTTTTCCTTGACCCACGCCAGCTTGGCCGCGGTAAAATTTCCCGGGGAATTCAATAAATGCTCCAGGCTCCTCGCCTCCCCGATGTGCTCAAAAGCCTTTTCTCCATAAGGCACCGCCCGGCTGTCACACCAGATAATGCTGTCTCTCAGCAAGCGCTGGTCCTTATCGACCAGGACCAATCCATGCATCTGATAAGAGATCCCGATCGCCGAAATATCGGCCGGATCATACTCGCCCGCCGAATGCGCATTAAGAATAGCCTGTTGTATATTATCCCACCAGACCTCCGGCGATTGCTCTGCCCAACCCGCCTGACGCGCCGTAATGGGCGTCTCCGTCTCGGGAAAAGTTGCGGAAACAAGCACGTTAGCTGTGGTCGCATCCACTATAGACACTTTTATGGAAGAAGTGCCCAAATCAATGCCTAATAACAACATGCAGTAAATATAGGATCGTTTTGGCTATATTGTAACCGATTGCATTCTTTTTTTTAAAATTCTAATTTTGACCTTACATTTACATGCATGACGGGGAAAAAAGACATTACGATTTATGATATTGCAAAACAACTTGGCCTTTCGCCCGCTACCGTCAGCAGAGGGCTCAAAGACCATCCTGCCATCAATATCAAAACCCGCAAACGGATCATGGACACGGCGAAGGAGATGGGTTACCGCTCCAACAGCTTCGCCAGCAATTTGCGGATGCAGAAGACCAATACGATCGGCATCATCATCCATGAGCTGAAAAGCCAGTTCATCAGCTCCGTCCTCTCGGGGATTGAGAAGGTCGCCACAGAAGCCGGCTACGACCTGATCATCGGCCATTCCTCCGAAACCTATCGGAAAGAAGCAGCCAACGCTCATAATCTGTTTCACAAGCGCGTCGATGGCCTGATCGCCTCCCTCGCTTTCGATACGCGCGACATGAACCACTTCGACCCCTTTGTGCAAAAAGGCATCCCGATCGTCTTTTTCGACCGCGTTGAAGAATTCGCCTACGGGACCCGCGTAATAATTGATAATGTAAAAGCAGGCTATGAAGCGACAGCCCACCTGGCGGCTCAGGGTTGCCGCCGGATCGTTCATATTACCGCCAACCTCGGACGGAATGTTTACGCCGGCAGATTGAAAGGATACAAACAGGCGCTGGTGGACTATGGCCTTCCATTTGACCCCAACCTGCTCATCGTCAACGACCTCAGCGAAAGTGCAGCCATCCGGACCGCCCGCCAGGTCCTGACGATGAATAACCGCCCCGACGGCGCCTTTATAACGAATGATTTCTTTGCCGCCTTGTTCCTTCAGACATTGAAGGATGGCGGCCTGCGCATTCCCGAGGATATCGCCATCGTCGGATTTAATAACGACGCCATCTCCCGCATCATCCAACCCAAACTCACGACGATTAACTACCCCGGTGAAGAAGTAGGCGAACAAGCCGCCCGCTGCCTTCTCGACCACCTCACCGGTCTCTCCTCCGCCCGTTCCACCGACACCATTATTATCCGCTCCGAGCTGATCATCCGGGACTCCTCCTTGCATCGTAAGATCTGATTCGCCCGCCGAAGTCCGGCGAAGGCGGGTCCCCCTAAATAACCCTCCTTTTCCCCGCGGACCACTTTTCCAGGAGCTGCATCAGCTCATCGAGCCGCACCGGCTTGCAGATATAGTCATCCATTCCCGCCGCCAGACATTGCTCCCTGTCTCCCCGCATCGCATTCGCGGTCAGCGCGATCACCACCGGTTGCCGATTTCCCTGACGCCGGATCATCCGGGTCGCCTCCAGCCCATCCATCTCCGGCATCTGCACATCCATCAGGATCAAGTCATAACCCATCCGGGCCACCGCCTCCACCGATTCTACCCCATTCTCTACAAAATCCGGCTCATAACCCAGATTCACCAGGATATGCAGGATCAGCTGCCGGTTGATCACGTTGTCCTCCGCTACCAGGATACGGAATGGGAACGCTTCGGCAAAGGCCTTGCTCATTGCCCGCTGCTCCCGCGCCGCCAGGGCCGGCTTCAACACCCCTGCCCGCGTCCGGATGGTGAACGTGAATATCGTCCCTTCCCCCTCCCGGCTTTGCACCGTAATGGCCCCACCCATCAGCCGCACCAGCTTCTCGCTGATCGCCAGCCCCAATCCCGTTCCCCCGTATTTCCGCGTCGTCGATGAATCGACCTGGGAGAACGACTTGAATAACATGTCGATCTTCTCCCCCGGAATGCCGATCCCCGTGTCCCGCACTTCAAACGCCAGCTCGATCTCATCCGTAATCCTATCCTTCCGCAGCTGAACGACGCCGACATGGATTTCTCCCTGCTCAGTGAACTTGACCGCGTTACTGACCAGATTGATCAGCACCTGCCGCAGCCGGAGCGCATCGCCAACGATCACCGGCGGCACTCCCTCCTCGAGCCAGCATGACAGTTTCAGACCTGCCTGATTGACCTTCTTGTAAAACAGATCCAGCACCCCGTCGATACAGCCGCTGAGATCGAAATCCTGCTGCTCGATATCCATCTTCCCCGAATCGATCTTGGAAAAGTCGAGGATATCGTTCAGCACATTCAACAGGCTTTCCCCGCTGCTGATGATCGTTTCCGCGTACCCCCGCTGCTGCTCCGTGAGCTCGGTCTCAGACAGAAGACCAGCCATCCCGATCACCCCATTCATCGGCGTCCGGATCTCATGGCTCATCGTAGCCAGAAACACGCTTTTGGCTTTACTGGCCTGCTCCGCTTCCTCCCTCGCCTTCCGTTCCTCCTGGCTGAGGATCACCAGCCGCTCCGTCCGCTCCTGCACCTGCCGCTCCAGCTCTTTCTTCTGCGCATTGATGGTTCGGATACGCAGCCGGTATAAGGTTATCGCACCCCCGGCAACACAAAGCGCCATCAAAGTCCGGAACCACCAGGTCATCCAAAACGCCGGCCTGATCTCCAGCTCCAGCGCCAGCATCTTGTTCGACCACTCCCCGTCGTTGTTATACCCCTTGACCCGGAATATATAATGACCGGGCTCCAGATTGGTATAGGTGACGGACCGCCTTAACCGGACATAGACCCAATCCTTGTCAAAACCCTCCAGCTTATACGCATATCTTTTCTTCACCGCGTCGGTATAGTTGAGGGAAGCAAAAGTGAAGGATATAACGGAATTATTGTAAGGCAGACTGATCCGCTTCGTTTCTGAAATATCGGCGAACAGCGGCGACGGCCCGTTGTCACCGGTACCGATCGGCACCTCCTGGTTGAAGATCTGGAAATTGGTCATGACCAGTGGCGGATCGAATGGCTCC
>DATMLR010000553.1:0-8635 GCA_035570015.1 Puia sp. | reverse complement strand
GGCCGCGCGGTTTAGCAGGCGGCCGGAGTTGGGTGAGGCCACCGGGTTCGGGAAGGTGCTGGCCAATAAATGGTATGTGGATGAGTTCTATAACGCGGTTATTGTTCGGCCTTTGGACCTGCTGGCGCAGTTCCTCGTATTCTTCGACAAGAATATTGTCGATGGGATCGTCAATGGGGTTGGTAGTCTGGTGCGGTATGGGAGCCGGCAGTTGCGGCTGCTGCAGAGCGGCCAGGTCGGGGGGTATGTGTTGCTGATGGTATTAGGCATTTTGGTCTTATTTTTAGTTGAATTATTTCACCCTGGAGGCACGAGCAGCGCGCCGGCTATAGTGCCTTCATTAGGTGGGAAACTTCCGCATTAAAACGCTTGATATGATTCCAGTTCTATTAATAGTCGTTCCTCTTGTCAGCGGGTTGGTTGGTTTTCTCCTCAAGAGTGATCGCGGCGCCCGGAGCTGGGCGTTGTTGTCATCGCTGATCACGCTGGCTGTCGCGTTGTGGGGTTTGTCGTTGGGTAAAGACAGTACGCTGCTGAAGGCGAATGTGGAATGGCTGCCGGATCTGGGCAGCCGGTTTTCGGTGGGGCTGGATGGGTTGTCGAAGATATTGACCTTGCTGGTAGCGGTCAGCTTCCCGCTGATCTTTATAGCGACGTGGCGGGATGAATATAAGAAGGCCTGGAATTTCTTCGGGTTGATGCTGCTCTCGCAGGCGGGATTGATGGGGGTATTCCTGGCGACGGATGCGTTGCTTTTCTATTTCTTCTGGGAGCTGGCGCTGATCCCGGTATATTTCCTGTGCAGTCAGTGGGGTGGGGAGCGAAGGATCCAGGTGACGTTCAAGTTCTTCGTCTATACGTTTGTGGGGTCTCTGCTAATGCTGGTCGGGTTGATCTGGATCTACTGGCACACGCCCGGGCATTCGTTTGCGATGGCGGATTGGTATAATATCAAGCCGAAGATCCCGGCGAGCGATCAGATGTGGCTGTTCTGGATACTGATGGTGGCCTTTGCGATCAAGATGCCGATCTGGCCGCTGCATACGTGGCAGCCGGATTTGTATGAGCAGGCGCCGACGGCGGTGACGATGGTATTGAGTGCGTTGATGGTGAAGATGGGTGTTTTCGGGCTGATGCGGTGGTTGGCGCCGGTGGTGCCGGAGGGGACCTGGGCGTGGGGGGATACGGTCTCGACGGCTTGTATCATTGGGATGATCTATGCGTCGTTGATCGCGATCAGGCAGGATGATCTGAAGCGGTTGATTGCGTATTCTTCGATTGCGCATATCGGGTTGATGTGTCTGGCGGTCTTTTCGACGACGGCGATCGGGATGCAGGGGGTAATGATCCAAATGTTCAATCACGGGATCAATATACTCGGGATGTGGGTGGTGGCGGATCTGATCGAGCGGAAGACGGGGACGCGGAAGATCTCGCAGCTGGGCGGCCTGGCGCAGAAGGCGCCGGGTCTGGCGATCCTGCTGGTTGTAGTGGCGCTGGCGAATATTGCGTTGCCGCTGACGAATGCGTTTATCGGGGAGTTCCTTTTGTTCAGCGGGGTGTTTACCTCTTCGGCGACACAGTACAGTGTCGTCTTTACGGTGACGGCGGCGGTGACGATCATCCTGGGCGCGGTTTATACCTTAAATATGATCAAGCGGGTCTTCTATGGGGAGGTGAATGCGGTGACGGCGGGGGTGACGGATATTAAGTTGAATGAGAAATTGGCGCTTTCGGTGATTGTGATTCTGATCGTTGTTATTGGGGTTTATCCTAAACCGATGCTGGAGCTGACGAAAGAGACGGCGGATTTTATTTTAACCAAGATGAATTATAAGTTGTAATGAATGCACGGACGGACCCGGAGGGTCCGTCGCGACCGAGGGGAGCAGACATTAGCGAGATCGCGAGGATGAATTTCGGGAAAGTAAAAATGGAGAATCAATTTTAGATATGAACGCGATTATTATTTCGGCGGTTTGGGGGATCATTATGATGTTCAGCGGGGTTTTCGTGAAGAGTAAGACGGCGATCCGGAATCTGGGCGTTGTTGGTCTGGTGCTGCTACTGATCGGGAACTATGCGGATTGGATGGGGCATCATCTCCTGGTCATCGAGGTCCATAAGTTGTTGTTCTTTGACAGCTTCGGGCTGTTGGGGAATAGTATTGCGTTTGCGAGTACGCTGCTGCTGGTATTGTTGTCGGGGCGTGACATGGAGAAAGTGGGGCATAATCTTTCGGAGTACTATGCGTTGATCTTTTTCACGCTTTGCGGGATCACGCTGGTGACGACGTACAATTCGCTGTTGATGTTTTTCCTCGGAATCGAGATCCTGTCGATCCCGCTTTATATCCTGACGGGGAGTGAGAAGCGGAACCTGAAGGGTAATGAGGCGGCGTTGAAATATTTCCTCCTGGGCTCGTTTTCGACGGGGTTGATGTTGCTGGGGATTGCGTTCCTGTATGGGGCGAGCCCGAACGGTTCGTTTGTGATCGACGAACTGTGGTCCGCGAAGGCTGCGGTGACCCCGCTAATGCTGGCGGGGCTGCTCCTGTTACTGGTGGCGATTTCGTTCAAGGTTTCGGCGGCGCCCTTTCACTTCTGGACGCCGGATGTGTATGACGGAGCGCCAACGGTTTTCACGTCGTTCATGGCGACTGTCGTTAAAGTTTCGATTTTCGTGGGGTTTGTGCGGTTGTTCGATGAGGGGTTTGGGCAGAATCCGGGGCAATGGCAGATTTTTGTGGCTATAATCGCTGCGGCGACCCTATTCATTGGGAACATCACCGCAGTGTTTCAGCAGAGTGTGAAGCGAATGTTGGCGTATTCGTCGATTGCGCAGGCGGGGTTCATGCTGCTGGCGCTTTTGTCGCTGACGGGGGTAGCGAAGGACGGGATACTGCTCTATGCGGCGGCATACAGTTTGGCGACGATCGGGATCTTCGCGGTGCTGATGCGGATGAAGGATTATACGTTCGAGGGATTCAATGGACTGGCGCGGAAGGAGCCGGTGCTGGCGGCCACCTGTACGATCTTCCTTTTGTCGCTGGCGGGTATTCCGTTGACCGGTGGCTTCTTCGCGAAATATTATATGCTGGCGTCGGTGGTATCTACGGGGAAGTGGATGTGGCTGGTCATTTTCGCGGTGTTGTGTGCGGCGGTGAGCGTCTACTATTACTTCAGGGTCATACAGGCGATGTATTTCAAAGACGGGGATGGGGCGACGGAGGCGGCGCCGAGTGTGGGGTTCAAGGGGATGCTGGTGCTGTTGGCGGCGCTGGTGATCCTGCTGGGGGTGTTTCCGCAGGCGCTACTCAGCCAATTGCAGCATTTTATCTATACGTGGTAGCGGATTTTTTGTTAATTTGCTTGTCCCACCACCATGCGACTAACTGACACACTATCCCTGGCCTTCCGGACGATCCGTGGCAATCGGCTGCGGACGGGCTTAACGGTGGCTATTATTGCTTTCGGGATTATGGCGTTGGTGGGGATCAATACGGCCATCGACGCGATGAAACAGAAGTTCACCGAAAGCTTCTCCGCCATGGGGGCGTATGGCTTTACAATCCACTACAAAAACTGGTTCAACTTTTCCGACAACAACGTCAAGTCGCAGAAAAAGAGTGCGTTAAGGGAGAAACGGTCGAATACGAACGAGCCGATCACGAAGTTGCAGGCGGAGACGTTCAGGGACCGGTATAACTTCCCGGCCAGGATGGCGCTTGGGTATGGCGGGGTGGGGGATGCGGTTGTCTCGGTGGGGGACATGAAGACGAATCCGAATATCCGGATACAGGGTGGGGATGAGAATTATATCGATCTCAATGGGTTCACGCTGGCGGCGGGTCGGAATCTGAATCCGCTGGATCTGAACTCGAGGCGGAATGTGGCGATCATCGGATCGGATGTGGCGAAGAAGTTTTTTGGCGGAAATCCGGAATTTGCGGTGGAGAAGATCATCCGGGTGAATAATCTCCCTTTTCGGGTTATTGGGGTGCTTGCTTCGAAGGGGAGTAGTCTGGGGATGAATTATGACAAAATGATCCTGACATCCTATAATAATGTGCGGCGGTTTTTCAGTAACGGGTCACAGGCTTCTTTTTCCATTCAGATCAAGGTGGCGGATGTGAAGCAGATCGATGGGGCGATTGATCAGGCGGAGGGGACCTTCCGGCCGGTGCGGCGTCTGGATGTGACGGAGGCGGATAACTTCCTTATTGACAAGAGTGATACGTTTGTGAATTTGTTGCTGAGGAATTTGAGTTTTATAACGATCGCGGCATTGGTAATCGGGGGGATTACGCTCCTGGGGGCGACGGTGGGACTGATGAATATTATGCTGGTGGCGGTGTCGGAGCGGACAAAGGAGATCGGGCTGGTGAAGGCGATTGGGGGGCGGCAGCGGGTCGTGCGGCAGCAGTTCCTGTGGGAGTCGGTTTTGATCAGTCTGATGGGAGCGGCTTTCGGGGTGGTGTTGGGGGTGATTGTGGGCAATACTTTTTCGATCGTTTTGTCGACGGGATTCGTGGTGCCGTGGGGTTGGATGGTAGGGGGCATTGCGGTGTGTACGTTAGTGGGGTTGGTAGCGGGGGTATACCCGGCGTGGAAGGCGGGGCGGTTGAATCCGATCGAGGCGTTGAGATATGAGTAGCCCGGGCGCTTGCGCGGGGATGTGCGGGATGAGGCGTTCGCTGGATGCTGCGGGTTATTGGGATGGTCAGTCCGGTTGTTCGTGCTTTGTTCCAAGTTGTTCGGACATGTACAGGGTAAACCGGAGGTGGGCGATTGACAAATATTTAAATTAGTGATAACATTTGAGGGGGTGGAGTTTGGGGTTTGCAGGTTATAAAAATTGCTTATATTGCGTGGCCCTCGACTTGGGCGGATTTTTTGTCGAATTCCAATATTTCCTAGCCAATATCTCCGATTGAAAAGCTTTTTTGTGTAGAATTGTACAATCATTTTCTATTACATACGACAATTTTTTAAAAAACACTAAAAACAAACGATCATGGCTGGAACAACAAAACCGACTGCAGCGCCGGCAGCTAAAAGCTCCACATCCGTACAACCAAAACGAAAGGGTAACTCAATTTCCTGGGTCGCACCGGTAGTGTGCATAATCGCCGGATATTGTATCTGGAGATTCATCCTCGGGGCTGATGGCAATTTTACAAAACCTGATTTAGGAGGAGGCTGGCATCCTGACCAACAGGGACCGAAGTCCGGCATCGTTCGAATGTACCAGGGTGGTGTTATCGTTCCGATCCTGATCGGCGCGCTACTGACGGTTATTACGTTTGTGATCGAACGTCTTCTGACGATCAGCAAGGCAACGGGAACCGGCAATATCGCCGAATTCATCCGTAAAGTTCAATATCATCTGGCCAATAAGAATATCGACGCTGCTATCAGCGAGTGCGACAAACAGAAGGGTTCTGTCGGCAATGTCATGAAGGCCGGTCTTCGCAAATACAAGGAAATGATCACGACGGAGCTGGATACGGAGCAAAAGGTAATTGCGATCCAAAAGGAGGTTGAGGAAGCGACGGCGCTGGAGCTGCCGATGCTTGAGAAGAACCTGGTGTTCCTGTCTACGATCGCTTCGGTGGCTACCTTGATGGGGCTGCTCGGAACGGTTATCGGGATGATCACGTCGTTTGCGGCGCTTGGTGAAGCGGGTGGTGGTGAAGCTGCTCAGCGTCTGTCCCAGGGTATTTCCGAGGCCTTGTATAATACCGCACTTGGTATCGGTACTTCGGCCGTATCTATCATCATGTATAATATCTTCACTACCAAGATTGATGGTATCACCTACGGGATTGACGAAAGTGGTTTTACGCTGACACAGAGTTTTGCTTCGCTTTATAAATAGTGGCGGAGGATTGTGGAATTTGGGAACTTTTGGGTCTTATTTCGGTAATAGAAATGAGAGCTAGAATTTGACAAGTAAAAAAAATCTAAAATGCCAAGAGCAAAATTACCGCGTAAGAGCACAAACATTGACATGACAGCGATGTGCGATGTCGCCTTCCTGTTGTTGTCGTTCTTCATCTTAGCGACCAAGTTTAAACCGCCGGAGGCTCTGAGTGTGACAACCCCCAGCTCGGTATACACCAAAATTGCGGAAGATCAGAATGTGGTGCTGATCACATTGGATCATGAAGGAAAGGTCTATTTCAGTGTAAGTGATGCGAATAAGGACGAAAAGAAAGAAATCATCAATACCCTCAATACGCAGCATAACCTGGGCCTGACGGATGAGGAGATGAAGGCTTTCTATCTCAATCCAACGGCTTATATCGGGGTGCCGTTCAGCCAGTTGAAGCCGCTGTTGGACAAGGGATCGGATCCGGAAGCGATCAAGAATATCAAATTTCCGGGCATTCCGACGCAGGACAGCACGAATAATGAGCTGCGGGATTGGATAGCGGCGGCTGTGGCGACGTCAGCAGGCGGGGGTTTCGGAGGTGGGCATATGCACCTTGAAGTCAAGGGTGACGATGCGGCCTTATATCCCGCTTTCAGCGGGGTGATCTGGGCGCTCAAGAAGAATGACCAGATGAAATTCCAGCTGATCACCAGTCCGATCGCTGCTCCTATAGGTTCGGAGCTTGAAAAGCAAATCATTTCTTCTGGTAAGAAGACGGTCGAAAATTAGGTACGGAGTGATAAATGGTTAAGGATCAATTTGTTGGTTTTGTATTAGAAAATTTTGTAACTTTAAAAAAAGATAGTTTATGGCAGAAATGGATACCTCTGGCGGTGGTGGTCATAAAAAGGGCCCCGGCGTTAAGAAAGGTAAGAAGCTGTCAACCCGTGTGGATCTGACTCCGATGGTGGATCTGGGTTTCCTGCTGATCACGTTCTTTATCTTTACGACGACGATGAGCCAGCCCACGTCAATGAAGCTCTTCTTGCCGAAGGATGTGGACAAGCCGGATGAGCAGAACAAGCTGAAGGAGTCGGCGGCGTTTACGGTCATGCCTGCGAAGGCCGATCAGGTGTATTATTATGAGGGGCTAGATCCGTCGAAGATCCAGACGGCCACCTGGAAGACGATCCGGGATGCCATCTTGGACAAGAAGCGGAGGACTAACCCGGATGATTTCATGGTGATTATCAAGCCGGACAAGGATGCTACCTATAAGAATACGGTAGACATGCTGGACGAGATGAAGATCGATGAAGTCCATCGGTTTGCCATGGTGGATATTTCGCCGACGGAATATGGTTATATCCAGAAGACCGAACAGGCCAACGGGATAAAATAAGGGGGTCCGCCCGTGTGGAATCCCCGAGGGCATGAATCTTATATGGTAGGTACCGGTCCGGGAGGGCCGGGGCCGGACAAAAACAAGCAAAAGCAAACCCATTACAATGGAAGTCAATAAAATACTAAACGCCGACGTCCTCGACATCATTTTTGAGGGTAGGAATAAGGAATACGGCGCTTATGATTTGCGGAAGACCTATAATAAGCGGCTGATAAAGGCCATTATAGGGATGGCAGTCATAATCCTGCTGCTCTTCGGGGGATATTTCCTTTCCAATCTGAAAGGCGGCCCGGCGAAGAAGGCGCAGGTCGTCGATGACGTGCAACTCGAAGACGTGTCACAAAAGAAAGATGAACCACCGCCTCCGCCGCCTCCCAAGGTAGAGCCTCCGAAGGTAGAGATGGCGAAGTTCACGCCGCCCAAGATCGTTCCGGATAAGGAAGTGAAGCCGGAAGAGAAGCCGCCGGAGCAGGAAAAGCTGGAGGACACCAAGATCGGTGCCGTCAATCAGGAAGGTATCAAGGATGACGGGATTACGGCTCCGCCGGTAAGTGATGCGGGTAAGGGCGTGGTTGAAGCGCCGAAGAAAGATGATGAGGATTATGATAAGACCTTTACGAAGGTGGAGATCGAGTCTAATTTCCCGGGTGGCGATGCGATGTGGTTAAGGTATTTGAACAAGAATCTGCGTTATCCGGATGATGCGGTGAACAATGAGATCCAAGGTACGGTTTATGTGCAGTTCATCGTGGATAAGGAAGGTAATGTGAGTGATGTTCAGGCGATCAGCGGTCCGGATCAGGGTGGGCTTCGTGAAGAGGCGGTGCGTGTTATCAAGAAGAGTGGACACTGGAATCCGGCTATTCAGAATGGACGTCAGGTGAAGTCGTATAAGAAGCAGCCGATCGTGTTTAAGTTGGAGTCGCAATAGATTTTATGCGCGGCGCGCGCGTTGCGCGCAGGTTGTGCGCTTTCGCGCGTGGGTACAATAAGTTTGAAATCCCTCCGAGATTCGGGGGGATTTTTTTTCGGATATATATGTACGTTATGGAAACGGGTAGCGCGTCGAGTCTTAGTAATAAACCTTTGTTTATGGAACCAAATCAAATTAAGGACGCGGATATCCTGGATATCCTTTTTGATGGGAGGAATAAGGAGTATGGGGCTTATGAGTTGAGAAAGACGTATAACCGAAGGATGGTGAAGTCGATGGTGGTGATGGTGGGGATGTTGTGGGTCCGGCGGCTACGGACGGGGTCCTTTCGGGTGTGGTGGCTGCGCCGAAGAAGACGGAGGACGATAACCACTTTATTCCGGTCGAGAAAGAGGCGGAGTTTCCGGGGGGTGTGCAGG
>DATMLR010000552.1:0-11524 GCA_035570015.1 Puia sp. | reverse complement strand
CGCTGAGGTCCAGCATATGCGAGCTGAAAAGAGGCTGTTTCTTTTCCTTAAAGAATTGCTCACCTGCATCGATCAATCCGCTGACCCAGGGGAGCCATTTCTTGGAGGCATGGTCGGTGTGCAGGACCACGGGAACTCCGTAGTATTGGGCCACGTTGTGAATATGCAAAGCTCCTGAAACTCCGCCGGAAATATTAGCCTGCAACTTATCATTGGGCATGCCTTTTCCGGCAATGAACTGCGCGCCGCCGTTTGAGAACTGGATAATGACGGGAGAGTTGACGGAGGCTGATGTCTCCAGTACGGCGTTGATGGTATTGGTGCCGATCACATTGACGGCGGGGAGTGCGAATTCGTTGTCTTTGGCGTCTCTGTAGAGCGCTTCCAGCTCTTCCCCGAACAGCACTCCGGATTTGTATTTACTCATTGCGCCGCGAAGATAAGATATGAGGCGTTAATCTTCGAATTTGCTAAGGTTTTTTTGCAGGAGGGCAAGGTTCTTCTGGAGGGTCTGTTTCAGTTGGCGTTTGACAACCTGGCCCATGGAGCGGCATTTGAGGAAAGCGGGATTTTTAAATGTCTCAGCCAATTCCGCTTTCAGTTGCGCTAGTTTTTCGGGGGTGGACAGTCCCTCGTTGCGGGACATGATATTCAGCAGTTCCATGAGGCGGAAGCGGGAGGAGGCCACCCGGAAGGCCATCATCGTGCGTTCTTCGGTCTGGTATTGTTCGATGGAATCCTTGTTGAGGTGCGTGAGGCAAAGTTCGACGAAGGCCCGGTTCTCTTTAAAGAATTGAGGGATATAAAGGCTCTTCCGGCCTTCATAGGATTGTTGGTCAAAATCGATGGCCCTTATCCGATATTGATAATCCTCGATGTCGGGGGTAATATCAACCACGAAGTTGTAGGAGCGCATGTCGCCGAGGAGGCGGACAAAACAGCGCTCGTTGAATTTGACGAATTCTTTGGACAGGCGGATCTTATTGGTTTGTGGATCATTTGCGAAGTTCTTGATAAACAGGTCGCCGGGAATGCCGGGAATATGTTCTTCGACCAGTGTATTCAAATGGGTGAAGTAGGTGATACGGTTTGGAGACAGCAGGTGCTCCAGTTCGAGACCATAGATCCTTGAGGCATCGGCTTGTTTGATATAGTAGTGATCGTAGTTATCGTTAAACTTATTGACGATCCGGATGCGGAAGGGATTGGAATTGGCGAATCTGCAGTAGTCGATCCGGGCTACATCGAGATGTTTGGTATAGCTGAGGTCGCCCTCCGTCTTCAGGATGGCATACATCTCTACCAGGCCTTCCCGGATAAAGTCCCAATGGCGCATATCATAGCCGACGGATTCCCACAGGGTGTCCTGCTGGTTCTTATCTTTCAGGGGGATTGAATAAGTGATGTATTCGTGGAGGTCGCGATAGGAAACGGGAACCTTTACTTCGCGTCCGTGATTCTTGAGGTAATTGCGCAGGGCATCGTTGACGGGGAAGATGGGTTTTTTCCGGGACGGCTTGTTCGCCTCTTCGAATGCATAAGAAAGGGGATCGATGAACTGCATGAATCAAAGGTCGTTGTTTTTGCGGAGATCAGGCAGGCAAGCGGCCTGCAGGCTTCGGAAGTAGTCTGGGGCTTGCAGAAGACGGCTGCCGTACCAACTGAACAGTTCGCCGTCGACGAGCCGGACGATGACGTCGGGAAGCATGTCTTGGATCTCCGCTATATGCTTATCACGGAAGGGGTAGGGTTCGGAGGAGAGCAAGACAAGGTCGCAATTGGTCAGAGCGGCGGGTTCGACGATTGGATAGCGGGACTGGGTGGAGAAAAGATTGGTGAAGCCGCAGCGCTGGAGCATGTCGTGGATGAAGGTGTCTCCGCCGGTGGACATCCATGGGTTGCGCCAGATAAAATACGCCGTGCGAAGGGGCCGGGCCGCGGGTTGGAGATTGGAAAAGGCCTTTTCAATATCAGCAGCGAGGGACTGGGCTTTGGGGACCCTGCCCACTATTTCGCCAACGGAGCGGATCATGGCCAGGGCGTCGGCGAGGTTGCGGACGTCGCTGACCCACACGGGGTATTTTGCCGCCAGGGCTTCGACCTGGTCGCGGTCATTCTCTTCTTTGTTGGCGATGATCAAATCGGGGTGGAGGCGGGCTATGCTATCCGGTCGAATTTGTTTGGTTCCGCCGATCCGGGGTTTTTCACGGAACCAGGCAGAAGGGTGGACGCAAAATTTGGTGAGGCCGACGACGTTGGCTCCGAGGTCATAAAGCAGTTCGGTTTGGGAGGGTACAAGGGAGATGATCCGACTGGGAGGGCGGTCAAGTGTAATAGTCCTTCCTAACTGGTCGGTGAATGCCGGCATTGGTGCTCGATAAAGGCCTCCTGCTAAATTAGTGATGCCTGATCAACTTAGCAGGAGGGTACCATGTATGGATTAGGGCTCCACAGGTTAATTGGATGATGGATCAGAGATGATTTTACTACGGATAGTGGATGGGAGTGAGACCAAAAATAATTTGTTAAAGCTGCCTCAACAATAGAGGTTTTGCCCGATTTAGCCGGTTCATTTTTTACTAACGTTATCGTAAAATTACGCGCCCAGGGCCTGGATGACATCATATTTGGTAACAATATGATAGTTGCCGCTGTCATCCTTACCCAGGACGGCGCCATTTTCCCGGGTGATGAGGCTGCTGAGCCTTTCCAATGGTGTATCGAAGCCGACAATGGGGTAGGGTTTCTCCAGCACTTCAGCGATCTTTTTGCTTTTCACATCAGGGGTGCCTGTCATTATCCGGGCGAAGAGGCCGCTTTCGCTGATCGCGCCGATCAATTCCCCGTCGCTAATGACGGGCAGGTTTTCGATATGATATTTTTGCATGAGTTCGAAGGCTTCGGTGACGGTTTGGTCGGCAGCTGCGGTGATGAGCCTTTTTGTTCCACGGCTGGCAATGATGTCCTTGAACGTCTTGACGTCCATAAACCCTCTTTCCATCATCCACTGGTCGTTATATATTTTACCAACATAGCGGCTGCCGTGGTCGTGCAGGATGACAACCACGAGGTCATTTTTCTTTAGCAGGTCTTTGAGTTGCATCAATCCATGTATGGCGGTGCCGGCGCTGTAGCCGCAGAATAACCCTTCTTCGCGGGCGATCCGGCGGGTCATCAGGGCGGCATCCTTATCGGTGACCTGTTCGAAGACATCGATGAAGCGCATGTCGTAGTTCTGGGGCACAAAATCTTCTCCAATCCCCTCGGTGACGTAGGGGTGTACCTCGTTCATGTCGATCTCGCCGGTGCGGAAATATTTGGTGAGCAGGGAGCCGATAGGGTCCATGGCCCATACCTGGATCTTGGGGTTCATTTCTTTGAGGTACATGGCCGTGCCGGTGACGGTCCCGCCGGTGCCGGTGGCGACGACGAGATGGGTAACTTTCCCATCGGTCTGCTTCCAGATCTCGGGGCCGGTGGTCTCATAATGTGCGTCGCGGTTGGCCAGGTTGTCGTATTGATTGGCATGGAATGAATTCGGGATCTCTTTTGCCAGGCGGCGGGCGATGGAGTAATAAGACCGGGGGTCCTCGGGCTCGACATTGGTTGGGCAGACAATAACTTCGGCGCCAAGGGCTTTGAGGATGTCGATTTTTTCTTTGGATTGCTTGTCTGTGGTGGTGAAAATGCATTTATACCCTTTCACGACGCCGGCGAGGGCCAGGCCCATGCCGGTGTTTCCGGATGTGCATTCGATGATCGTGCCGCCAGGTTTCAGCTTCCCTTCCCTTTCGGCCACTTCAACCATCTTGATGGCCATACGGTCTTTGGCGGAATTTCCGGGATTAAAATATTCTACTTTAGCAAGCACGGTGCATGGCAGGTCTTTTGTCAACTGGTTGAGGCGGATGAGCGGGGTGTTTCCGATCGTTTCCAGAATGTTATTCTTGATATTCATATGCTAGCGCTTGTGTGGCAAATGTATTGATTTTAGTACTTACATTTGCTGCCCGATCCAAGAGGGAGGTGTCAATATGGAGCCCATTTATATAAAAAAGATCGCTGAAAAACTAAGCTTCAGCCTAAAACAGATCAACAATATTTTTGATTTGCAGGCGGAGGGGGCCACGATCCCGTTCATGGCCAGGTACCGCAAAGAGGCGACGGGGAATATGGATGAGGTGCAGATCAACGATGTAGTTGAGCAGATCAAGTATTTCTCCGAGTTGGACAAGCGGAAGGAGACGGTGCTCAAGACGATTGAGGGATTGGGGAAGCTCACGCCTGAGCTGAAGGAGCGGATCGCGCATTGTTACGACGCGACGGAGCTCGAAGATATCTATCTGCCCTATAAGCCCAAGCGCAAGACGCGCGCAACGGCGGCTATCGAGAAGGGACTGGAGCCGCTCGCCAAATTTCTGTTCGAGCAGGGAAATGGTAATCCCGAAGAAGAGGCGGCAAAATTCGTTAGTGAACAGGTTAAGGATTCAAAAGAAGCTTTGCAGGGCGCGCGGGATATTATAGCGGAATGGGTAGCAGAGAATGAACAGGCGCGGAATAAGGTCCGGCAGTTGTTCAATGGTTCAGCTGTTCTCCACTCCAAGGTGGTTCCTGCCAAGAAGGATGAGGAGGAGGCGCAGAAATTCCGGGATTATTTCGAATTCAGCGAACCGTTGACCGCCTGCCCGTCACATCGGATCCTGGCCATTCGGCGTGGGGAGAAAGAAGGTTACCTCATCATGGACATCCAGATTGAAAAACAGCCGGCGATCGATGATTTGGAACGGGTCTTTTTGAAAGGTAGCGGCGCTGGTTCCGCGGAAGTGAAAAAGGCAATCGAGGATTCGTTTGACCGCCTGCTGAAGTCATCGATTGAAAATGAGTTCCGGCTGATCAGTAAGAATAAGGCAGATGAGGAAGCGATCCGGGTGTTTGCAGAGAACTTGCGGCAGTTGCTGCTGGCTTCGCCGTTGGGTTCCAAGCGCGTGCTGGCACTGGACCCGGGTTTCCGAACCGGCTGCAAGGTGGTTTGTCTGGATGCGCAGGGCAATTTCCTTCACAACAGTACGGTCTATCCGCATCCGCCGCAAAATGAGGTGCAAGCCAGTATTGCTACATTGCGCCAGCTGGTCGACCGTTATGAGATCGAGGCGGTCGGGGTGGGAAATGGGACGGCCGGCCGGGAAACAGAACAACTGGTACGGGGAATTGATTTTGGCCGGAAGGTCAGCATCTTTATGGTGAATGAAAGTGGGGCTTCGATCTATTCTGCCTCTGAAGTGGCGCGGGAGGAATTTCCGGACCAGGATGTGACGGTGCGGGGAGCGGTCAGTATCGGCCGGCGATTGCTCGATCCCTTAAGCGAGCTTGTGAAGATCGATCCCAAGTCGATCGGCGTTGGGCAGTATCAGCATGATGTCAATCCCGCCAAATTGAAAGATGAGCTGGACCGGGTGGTGGAGAGCTGTGTGAATCATGTAGGAGTGGATCTGAATACGGCCAGTAAGCATTTGTTGATGTATGTCTCGGGCCTCAGTGGAACGCTGGCGAAGAATATTGTGGAATATCGGCTAAAGAATGGTCCTTTTGCCTCCCGGGAGGAGTTGAAGAAAGTGAGCCTGATGGGGCCGAAGACCTTTGAACAGTGTGCGGGCTTCCTGCGAATCAGGGAGGCGTCCAATCCGCTGGACAATAGTGCGGTCCATCCGGAGACGTATCAGGTGGTTGAGGAGATGGCGTCAGACCTGCACTGTTCGGTGGGGGAATTGATCAAACTTGGTGATCTACGGAAAAAGGTGGAGCGGAAGAAATACATTTCGGAATCGGTGGGAGCGTTTACGATCGAGGATATCCTGAAAGAGCTGGAGAAGCCGGGGCGCGATCCGCGGCAGGTTATAGAGGAGTTCCGTTTTGACGAGACGATCAAAACGCTGGCGGATCTGAAGCCTGGCATGACGGTACCAGGGATCGTCACGAATATCACCAATTTCGGAGTGTTTGTCGATATCGGAGTGAAGCAGGATGGGCTGGTGCATATTTCCCAGCTGAGCAATACCTATGTCTCCGATCCGAATTCGGTGGTCAAGCTGCAGCTGAAGGTGATGGTGACTGTCCTTGAGGTGGACGTTGCGCGGAAGCGGATTTCGCTGTCGATGAAGGGGGCGCCTGGGGGCGCGGGGCGCGGGCAGGCACCTGCGAAGGGGGTGCCGGCGCAAAAGAAGCAACCTCCCCCGCAGCCGCAGAAACCGAAAGTCCGGCAGGAATCAGCGGAAGATTTTCAGGCGAAACTGATGGCGTTGAAGAAGAAATTTAAATAGCGGGGGTCGCTCAGGAAACTTGCTCTTTTTTGCGGCGCAGATACAGATCCAGCAGCACAAGTCCCATCACGACGGTGATCAGCATGAACAGGGTGACCGGAAGATTGCCCGACAGCTTTCCATAGTCGACCTTGTCAAGGGCCTCCAGATTCATGGAGGGTAAATTCACCGGCTGGCTGCGCGTACTACTGTCCGACGGCAATTTCACCATGGCAAAGAAGTAAACTAACAACCCAGCGATCAGGCTAAGGAAAAAGGCCCCGATCCCGCGGATGATATTCTTGTTGATATAAGTTTTAGTAGCAGGGGCGACCTGGTGGCGGGCGATCTCCTCCATGACGTTGCGGGTGAAGCGCATGGAGGGCTCTTCCAATTCGGAACCAACCATCAACTGATGCACATTCAGCAATTCCTTATATTTCCGTTGCCATTCGACATTTTCGGCGATCAGCGTCTCAATAGCGGACTTCTCGGCAGGGCTGCTGAGCCCGTCGATAAAATCCCACAACCTATCTTCAATTGTCACTTCTTTGTTCATTCGATTGTCATTGAAGGTATACAATTCCGGCTCATTTTGCAAACCGGGTGAAAAGCGATTAATCCTCATATAATTCCCGTACGGCATAACTAAAATGTTTTTCCATCTTCTCTTTCAGGCGATTCCTCGCCCGGTGCAATTTCACTTTTATCGTATTTGGGTCCAGCCTCATTACCCGTCCGATCTCTTCCAGCGACTGCTCTCCTTTATAAAAAAGAGTCAGGATTTGGCTGTCGTCCGGGCTCAGCATCCGAATAGCGGCATTGACCATGGCATGCTTCGATTTTTGTTCGATGGCATTGGCCGTGAACCCCGACTGCCGGCTTTCGACTTGCATCGAAGTCCTTTCGTTATCCAGGGAGGTGGTCTCCAACCGTTTCTTTCGAAGGAAAGTAATGCAGCTCGTGCGAACGATCGTATACAGCCAGGTGCTGAATTTGGCGTCCCCCCGGAAATCGGCCAGCGAGCGATAGGCCTTTACAAATACATCCTGGCTGATTTCTTCCGCGTCCTCCCGGTTGTCGGTAAAACGAAGCACCAGGGTGAACACATAAGACTGATAACGTTGGACCAATTGGGCAAAAAAGGCCTGTTCGCCGGCCAGGACTCTTTTAATGATCTCTGTATCAGTGAGTTCCATATATGTCACTCCTATAAGACTTAGAATCGCGGGGACAGGTTACATTGAAAGATACAAAATAAATTTGCGCGTATTTGGAGCAAAGTGTGTAACCTCGCGTGCATGGACCGGGTCATAGGTAGCAAAAATCATTATTATGGAAGCAGGAATAATGGGTATAATCTGGTTGATTATTATGACAGTGACGATCTGTGCGACGGTCTTCGGGATCGTATATGTGCGCAGTCGCGAGAATATGGCGATGATAGAGAAAGGCTTCGATCCGAAGATCAAGCCGTTGCGTCCGCGTCCCGCGCCTTTCCGCAATCTGAAGTGGGGCTTGCTACTGGTGGGTGCGGGGCTTGGACTTTTCCTGGCCTATCTCATGGACATCACGGTACTGTACAATATTGGCCATGATCACAACAAATTCGGCAACGGAGTCGACGACTATAATGGCGCGAACGTGGCCATTTACTTCGCCCTGATCGCGATCGGCGGCGGAATGGGACTGATTACCTCCTATCGGGTGGAGAAAAAGCAATTGCTCGATAAAGAGGATAAGAACTAAACCCTTAGTCAGCGTGGCCGGGTTACTGCGAATGGCGGTAGCCCGGCTTTCTATTTGCTTACTACTTCAAGCGCTTTGGCAAAAGCTGGATCGTAGTTGTTGGTGACCTCATAAAGCCCTTCGGTGCGCCAGATCAACTGGGCAAGCAAAGCTTTGAGCCGGTATTCCAGGGTAATTTTGTCTTTTGCACGGACCGAGTGAAGGTCGATGGAATCCTTCATCGCGTAATGGGTCAGCGCATCCCAGACTTTTTCCTCATCGTGAAATTTTGCGTTGAAATCGGCCGGATTCTTATAGGGCTGGAATAACGATAGATGCTGGATATACCAGGTGTAGGCGAAACGGTTAAGCGTGCCATTGACATACAGCAGGGTGATGCTGCGGGACAAGGTGCTGGTGTCATAGCCGACGAAGATGTCGGGGGTGATGCCGCCGCCACCGTAAACAGTTCTTTTCTCCGGCCCCAGCGTGGTATAGGCCAGGCCCTTGTGGTGAGCGGAAGTATCGCCGTGGAGGACTTCCCCGTCATGGAAGCGTTGCATGACCTCTTCGTTGTAGCTCTCGTGGCCTGATTTGTCATAGGGCTTCTGGATGCTGCGGCCGGTGGGGGTATAATAGCGCTCGATCGTAAGGTGCAGGGAGGCGCCGTTGGTGAGCTCGAAAGCCTGTTGGACAAGACCTTTCCCGAAGGTCCTTCTCCCGATGATCGTGGCACGCTCCCAATCCTGGAGGGCGCCGGTCAACACTTCGCTGGCGGAGGCAGTCCCCTCATCGGTGAGGACGGCCAGTTTGCCTTTTTCAAAAAGACCATCGCGCTTGCAGCGATAGTCAGATCTTGGGTAATGGGCGCCGACGGTATAGACGATCAGTTTGTCACCGTCCAGGAAATCGTCTGCGATGTCGATGGCCTCCTGAAGGACTCCGCCGCCGTTCTCCCTTAGGTCGAGGATCATACGCTGAAGGCCCTGTTGTTGGAGTTTCATGACGGCCTGGGCGAATTCGGCGTGGGTCGTTTCGGAAAACCGGTTGATCCGGATATAGCCGGTCTCTTTATTGACCATATAAGCAACGTCGACAGATGGAAGGGGGATGGTGCCGCGGCTGATCGAGACCTGGCGGGGGACACGGGGTTCGCCTGATCTCAGCAGGGTCACCGTCACCAGGCTGGCCCCGGGTCCGCGCAGCATCCGGCGGATCTTATCGTTGGTGATGCCGTTGCCGGCGACGAGGGAGTCGCCGACTTTTATGAATTTATCGCCTACCTTCAGGCCGCTTTTATCGGCAGGACCGCCCGCAAGGACATTCATCACATTTACCGTGTCGTCAAAAATCTGGAATTCGATCCCGATGCCCTCAAAATTGCCCTGCAGGTCTTCGGTCATTTCGCCAAGATCGGCAGGCGGAATATAGGAAGAATGCGGGTCCAGATGTGAAAGCATGCCTTCGATGGCGTTGTCGGAAATGGTATCGGTCGAAACAGGATCCACGTAGTTATTCCTGACCAGGTCGAGGACTTCATCGACGGCATACGCCTTTGGGGTGTTGAAAAAGCCGGCGGGGCGGATATTTCCGCGTAGCCGAAACCCGATGAACATTCCGACGATCATTACGATCGCAAATAATAAGGGTAACCAGACCTGTAATTTTTTCATGCGAAACTGAAGTTTTTGGCTGCGGCCATCGCCAGGAGGCTGCAAATTAAGCAATCATATTTAACTTGCGGCAGATATGAACATTCTTATTGCGGACAGCGGCTCTACCAAGTGCGAGTGGTGCCTGCTTTATAACGGAAAGAAAAAGCGCATCGACACGCAGGGTATCAGTCCATATTTTCTGGATGCGGGCGGCATCGGCCAGGTCATCAGCAGGGAACTTTTGCCGGGCTTGGGGAAGGCATCAGTGGACGTGGTTTATTTTTATGGTACGGGCTGTATGAGCGTCGATAACCGGCGGCTTGTTCAAAAAGCTATCCGTCAGGTTTTTCGTGCAGCGAAGGTACATGTGACTCATGACCTTATGGGCGCTGCTATTGCCTTGTGCGGTTCCTCAAAGGGAATCGCGTGTAACCTGGGAACGGGAAGTTTTTCCTGTTATTTCGATGGAAAAAAGATGGCGAAGAGCAGCCCCGGGCTCGGCTACGTCCTTGGAGATGAGGGTAGCGGGGCCTACCTGGGCAAAAAAGTGTTGCAATACTATCTTTATAATACTTTTGACGAGGAGTTGCGGTATAAGTTCGATGCCAAATACGTCACGAACAGACAGGAGATACTGGAAAACGTATACAAAAAACCTTTGCCCAATCGCTACCTCGCTTCGTTTAGCCTTTTCCTGATGGAGAACCGGGGGCATTATATGATCGAGAACATCATCGAGGACGGGTTGAACGATTTTTTCTTTCAGCATTTGTGTAAATACCGGGAAAGCTGGAAATTGCCTATTCATTTTGTTGGAGGGGTAGCATATGGTTTCAGGGATGCGATCCGGGAGTTATGCAAGAGCTATGAGTTCGAGTTGGGCAATATTCTGCGGAAACCGATGGATGGACTGATCAGGTATCATCAAAAGGCCGCGGCAAAAAAGTAAACGTATGGATTTAGAGAAAATAACTGAAGAGGAGAGCCGGTATCATGACCTCGAGAAGATGAGCATCCGTGAGATCCTGACGGATATCAACCGGGAGGATAAGACGGTCCCGGAGGCCGTGGAAAAAGCCATCCCCCAGTTAGAGCAACTGGTAGCGGCGGTCACGGACAAATTGCTGGCGGGGGGCCGGCTGTTTTATATCGGAGCGGGGACCAGCGGGCGGCTAGGCGTATTGGATGCCAGCGAGATACCACCGACGTACGGTATGCCATTTGATCTGGTCATCGGCATTATTGCGGGAGGGGAGACGGCTATCCGGCGACCGGTTGAAAATGCGGAGGATAATGCGGATCAGGGCTGGCAGGACCTTTTCCAATATGCTGTTTCGGACAAGGACATCGTCGTGGGGATTGCGGCCAGCGGAACGACCCCGTATGTGACCGGGGCGCTGGCAGAGTGCCGGAAAAGGGATATCCCCACCGGTTGTATTGTTTGTAATCCGGGTTCCCCGGTGGCAGCGGAAGCGGATTATCCGGTCGAGGTGGTGGTAGGTCCGGAGTTTGTCACCGGGAGCACGCGAATGAAGAGCGGTACGGCGCAAAAGCTGGTGTTGAACATGTTGTCAACGGCGGTGATGATCAGGATCGGGCGGGTAGAGGGCAACAAAATGGTGAATATGCAGCTAACCAACAGCAAGTTGCTTGATCGGGGGACGCGGATGGTGATGGAGAATTCAGGGCTGACGGACTATGACCGGGCCCGGGAATTGTTGCTGCGATCGGGTAGTGTAAAAAAAGCGGTAGAAGCGATATGCACGAAATAGAACCTTTTTACAACTGGCGCCACATATATGTGAGCGAGGAAGACGAGCGATCGCCTTTCTATGGGAGGATCTA
>DATMLR010000551.1:0-16615 GCA_035570015.1 Puia sp. | reverse complement strand
CGCACAACGACCAGATTCACTCCTGCCGCTCCGATATTCTTTTGGGCCCCGGCATAGATCAGCCCGAAACGATTGAAATCCATGACCCGGCTGAGGATATCGCTGCTCATATCCGCGACCAGCGGCACGCTCGTCTCCGGAATGGCGTGCATCTGCGTACCTTCGATCGTGTTGTTAGTGGTATAGTGGAAATAGGTTGCCGATGCAGGGATCGGATACCCTTGTGGGATATAGGTGTAGTTCCGGTCTTTTGAGCTCGCCACGACATCTACGTTCCCAAACAGTCTTGCTTCTTTGATCGCCTTTTTGCCCCAGACGCCGCAATCCAGGTAGGCGGCGGTGGCACCCTCATTCAGGAGGTTCATCGGTACCTGGAAGAACTGCGTGGACGCCCCCCCGTGCAGGAAAAGTACTTCATGGTCGGCATCCAGCCGCATCAGCTCCCGCACGGTTGCAATGGCCTCATCTACTACTTCCTGGAAAAGGGAGGTACGATGCCCGATCTCGAGGATGGACAATCCCGTACCGTTGAAATCGAGAATTGCGCGGCTCGCCTCTTCAAAAACCTCCTTCGGAAGGATACTGGGACCGGCATTGAAATTATATACCACAAAACAAGGTTAAATGAAGGGCAAATATAGTGAACTTC
The DNA here is from genome assembly GCA_035570015.1 of Puia sp. Taxonomy (GTDB): domain Bacteria; phylum Bacteroidota; class Bacteroidia; order Chitinophagales; family Chitinophagaceae; genus Puia. Next base: position 15,966 of record DATMLR010000551.1, on the reverse strand, counting down.
GCTTGGTTATTCCTCGATCTCCGTCACGCCGCCCGAGATCGCAAACTTCATCGCATCCGTGGAGCTGATATCCGTCAGAACCCTTACCCTGTCGCGTTTGACAAAATACAAATGCCCGGCAAACGCGTAGGACTGCGGAACATACACCGCGACGTACTCCTGCAGGTCGAACTCGTGCAATTCTTCCTGCGTAATGAAACCTACCTGCCACACATCATCCGCCATCACACTCACCAAAACCGCCTTATTGAATTTCCGTTTATTCCCCGCGAACGCCTCGACAAAATCCTTGATCGTAGAGTAAATGAGCTTGATACCCGGGATCCGCTCCAGCATGTGATCTGCCAGTTCGACCAGCCGGGTGACAAAAAAGGAGGACGAAATATAACCTACCAATAATGCGATCCCTATGAATACGACAAACCCAATACCCGGGATGCGCTGCGGCAGCCCGAACTGATTGATGTGCACCAATCCCGGGAAAAGATTGTGCAGGGTATTCGGCAGGATATCGTCAATCCAGTTAAAGACCGCGACAACGGTCCAGATCGTAAGGGAAATAGGCGCCAGGATGATCACCCCCTGTAGGAATAACTTGAGCAGGTTGCGGGGGACTTTGCGGATAGTGGACATTGTGTGGCGGTTTAGGGCCAAAATTAGTCAATACCCCCGTTTGTTAACAAATTATAAAAAAAACCATGGAAACGTTGGTAACGTAAAAAGTTTCCGTAGTTTTGTGCCCCAATGGATAATAAAGAACGCATATTGATGAAGGCAGCCGACCTGTTCTGCCGCTACGGTATCCGGACGATTACCATGGACGAAATAGCGTCGCAGCTGGGTATTTCCAAAAAGACGATCTACCAGTTTTTCACCGATAAAGACGATATGGTATCCGCGGTGATCGAACAGGAGATCCAACGAAACGAAATGGAATGCGGTAATTTCCGCGAAGCGGCTAGTGATGCCGTTCACCAGATCTTCCTGGCGTTGCAATCCCTGGAAGAAATGCTGAAGTATACCAACCCCCTTATGCTTTACGACCTCGAGAAACATCACCCGGCTTCCTTCCAAAAGCTCAGGGAATACAAATACCGGTTCCTTTACCAGGTGATCCTGGAGAACCTGGAATGGGGCGTCAGTACCGACCTCTACCGCCCCGATATTGACAAGGATATCGTCGCCAAAGCCCGGATCGAAGCGGCCTTCCTGGTGTTCAATCCGGACGTATTCCCTCATAGCCGGTACCGCATATCCGAAGTGAACTTCGAACTGGCCATGCTCTTCCTCCACGGGGTTGCCACGGATAAAGGAAAACAGCTGATCGAATCATACACTGCTGAACGAAATCAAAAACTGTCTTATGAACAAAAAGCTTAGATCGTGCACGGGCGCCCTGCTGCTGACTTTGAACTTGTACGCCCAACAGTCACCTCCCATTCATGAATTTTCCCTCCCCCAGGCGATCGACTATGCGGCGAAAAACAGCGCAAAGGTCAAGAACGCCCTCCTGGATTATAAGATCCAGGAGCAGAGTAATCGCGCCACCACCTCCCAGGCTCTGCCGCAGGTCAGCGCGAGCGGCGGATTCACGGATTACCTCCAGATCCCGGTCACTGTCGCGCCCGGCGAATACTTTGGCTATCCCAACGTGAAGCTGGTGCCCATTGCTTTTGCAACGCAATATTCAGCCAATGCCGGCGTAACCCTCAAACAAGTCCTGTTTGACGGCCAGGTGTTCGTGGGGTTGCAGGCCCGCCAGACCGCACTCGACTATTACAAGAAGAACGAGGAGCTGACTGAACAGCAGCTGCGCCAAAACATCTCCAAAGTATACTATCAACTTCTTCTCAGCAAGGTACAGGTCGCGCTCATCGACGCGAACATCGCGCACGCTGAGGAATTGCTTCATAACTCGAGCGAAATGTTTAAGAACGGGTTCGCTGAGCGCCTGGATGTGGATAAGGCGACAGTTCAGCTCACCAACCTTCAATCGAACAAAATCCAGGTACTCTATAATATCGATAACGGGTATCTCGGATTAAAGGTGCTGATGGGGATGCCCGTCCGCGACTCCCTGGTCCTGACAGACTCCCTAACCTATGAAATGGTGAGAGAAGGCTCGCTGGCGGAAACTTACAAATACAACGATCGGAAGGACTATCAGGCATTGGAACTGAACCGCAAACTGAATGAGTACGATATCCTGCGATATAAAAGGCAATATATCCCGACCGCCTCGTTGACAGTTAACTATACCCAAACAGGCTATGGTCTTGATTTTAGTGATATCACGGGAGGACGATACTGGTACCCCGCTTCCTATATAGGGCTGAATATAAACGTTCCGATCTTCGACGGCTTTTATAAGGATGCCAATATCCGGCAAGCCCGCCTGAAACTCCAGCAGACGAGCAACAATATCGATGCGCTGCAGATATCGATCGACAACGATGTGAAGAACGCGCAGCTGAAATTCGGCGCCGCGCTCGCCGATCTGGATTATCAGAAAAAGAACATGGACCTGGCCACGGGAGTATATGAGCAGACCCGGAAGAAATTTGACCAGGGCCTCGGCTCCAATACAGAGATCACTTCCGCGCAGACCGATTTGATCCAGGCGCAGAATAACTATTTCAATGCTCTGTATAACGCCATCTCTGCGAAAGTAGACTATCAATACGCCATCGGAAAACTATAAAACAGCAAACTTATGTATAAGACACTAACTGTAATTATCAGCGCTTCCCTACTGCTGGCCTCCTGCGGCAGCAGCACGGTTCAGAAAGACGGCCCCGTCGGCCTGCGGGAGAAAAAGGCCCGTTTGGATAGCTTGAAGTCCGAGCAGGGCAAACTCGAAAAAACCATCGCCACCCTCCAGGGAGAGATCGATAAGCTTGACACCGCCAACGCTACCAAAGAAAAGGCCAAGCTGGTCGCCCTGACCTCCCTGACCCCGACCTCTTTTACGCACTTTATCGACCTCCAGGGTAACGTCGACGCCGTTAATACGTCCTGGATCTCACCCCGCGGTACCGGTGGCGTCGTGACCCAGCTGTATGTCAAACAGGGCGATCACGTCAACCAGGGTCAGCCGCTGCTCAAACTCGATGATGCCATCCAGCGTCAGCAGCTGGCCAGCGACCAGACCCAGCTTGACTATGCCAAAGACCTTTACCAGCGCCGCAAGAACCTCTGGGATGAAAAGATCGGCACCGAAGTCGACCTCGTCAACGCAAAGAACCAGGTGGATCAGGCCGAAGCCAGACTGAAGATCGACCAGCAGCAGCTCGATTTCACCAATGTTTATGCAGACATTCCGGGTACGATCAATGTGCTCAATATTAAAGTAGGTGAAGCCTTCAGCCAGGTAAGCCAGTCCCTTCAGATCGTCAATACCGACAATCTCAAGGTCGTCGTTCTGGTCCCTGAGATCTACCAGGAACGGGTCCGGGTAGGTACGCCGGTCAAGATCGATTTTCCCGGCCTGAATAACAAGGAGGTCATCGGTACGGTCACCATCTCGGGAAAAGTGATCAATGCGGACAACCGCGCCTTCCAGGTTGAAATTCATATTCCGAACGCGAGCGATATCCGCGCCAACCAGGTTGCCATCGTGAAGCTCCAGGATTACAGCGCTGCCAATGTGGTGACGATTCCCATTAATACGCTGCAGTCGGACGAGACGGGCAAATACGTCCTCGTCGGGGTCCAACAGCAAGACAGGCTGGTCGCGCACAAAAAATCCATTACGATCGGTCAAACCTATGGCGATAAAGTCCAGGTCACGAGCGGCCTTGAATTCGGGGACAAGTTGATCACCGACGGATTCCAGGGATTGTACGAGGGCCAGCTCATCACCATTCAATAACTGGAGTGAGCACGGTTCAAAAACCGGGCTCGGTTCAAAAACAAACTTATGAGCGCGTTAGAAAATTTCACCGGCAAATTCAAGCACTTCCGGCCTACTACCTGGAGTGTCACCAATAAAACAGCGATCTACCTCCTGATGCTTGTCGTCAGCGGGATCGGCATCTTCCAGTTCGTTACGCTCCCCAAGGAGCAATTTCCCGATATCGTCATCCCAACCATCTATGTCTCTACGATCTATACCGGCAACTCGCCCAAGGATATGGAGAACCTGGTGACGCGACCGATCGAGAAACAGATCAAGGCTATCACCGGCGCGAAGATCAATAAGTTCACCAGCACTTCCCAGCAGGATTATTCCGCCATTGTCGTCGAATTCGAAACGGATGTGCAGACCGACGTGGCGCTTCAGAAGGTCAAGGATGCCATCGACAAGGCCAAACAGGACCTGCCCACCGACCTGACGCAGGAACCGACTGCCCTTGAGGTCAGCTTCTCCGACTTCCCCATCATGTATGTAAATATCAGCGGTAATTATGACCCGCAAAGACTGAAGAAGTATGCTGACGACATGAAGGACCGGCTCGAAGATCTGCCCCAGCTCAATCGCGTAGACATCGTCGGTGCGGCCGAACGCGAATTTCAGATCGATGTCGACAATTATAAAATGCGGGCTTCCAACGTCACGTTCAGCGATATCGACCAGGCCGTCAAGGGCGAGAACCTTGATATTTCCGGTGGCTTGCTGGATGTTGGCAATATGAAACGTAACCTTCAGCTCAAAGGCCAGTTCCATACGGCGCAGGATATTTCTTCCATCGTTGTCCGCAGCCCCCAGGGCGGCTTTCCCGTTTATCTGAAGGATATCGCGACCATCAAAGACACCATCAAGGACCGGGAAAGCTATGCGCGGCTAGATGGTAAGAATGTCGTGACGCTTAATATCATCAAACGCGCAGGCGAAAACCTCATAGAAACCTCCGACACCGTCCGCGGGATCGTCAAGGAAATGCAAAAAAGCCTCCCCCCCGACCTCAAAGTAGTCGTCACCGGCGATCAGAGTACTCAAACGCGCAATTCCTTTAATGACCTCGTCAACTCGATTGTGATCGGATTCATCCTCGTGCTCATCATCCTGATGTTCTTCATGGGTGTAGTGAATGCCTTCTTTGTGGCCTTGTCCGTTCCCTTGAGTATGTTTGTTGCTTTTTGCTTTCTCCCTGCGGCGGAATTTATGATCGGGGGTGCGGTCACCCTGAATTTTATCGTACTCTTTGCCCTCCTCTTCGGCCTGGGGATCATTGTCGACGATGCCATCGTGGTCATCGAGAACACCCATCGCATTTTCACGCAGGCGAAAGGCAAGCTTACCTCAACCACCGCGGCACAGATGGCGGCCGGCGAGGTTTTCGTCCCTGTCCTTGCGGGTACCCTGACGACGCTGGCGCCTTTCTTTCCACTTCTTTTCTGGCCCGGGCTCATCGGCAAATTCATGGTCTACCTACCGGCGATGCTGATCTTTACCCTCACTGCGTCACTGGTGGTAGCTTTTATTATGAACCCGGTTTTCGCCGTAGATTTCATGAACCATCCGGAAGACGGAACTACCTCAACCCGGGTCGCTATCTTCAAAAAACCGGGTCTCTGGATCGCGATCGGTCTTGGCATTCTGCTGGACTTCGCTCATCAGACCTTTCTTGGCAATCTGCTTCTTCTCATTGTTGCCCTCATTATCCTGAATAAATTCGTTTTCGACCGGTTGATCCACGGCTTCCAAAATCGGGTACTTCCCTGGATCATGGGCCACTATGAGAACCTGCTGCGATGGGCCCTTAAGGGGTGGCGGCCGGCGTGGTTGCTTGTAAGCACCTTCCTGTTGCTGATCTTTTCTTTTGTCCTCATTGCTGTTCACAACGGTGGTGTTGTATTCTTCCCGAAAGGCGATCCCAACCAGGTCTACGTCTACCTGAAATTGCCCGTCGGCACTAATGTCGACTATACTGATTCTGTCACCCAGATACTCGAAAAACGGGTATACGGAGTATTAGGAATGGGCGACAACGGCTCCAAACCAAACCCCGTCGTCGAAAGCGTGATCTCCAACGTCGCTGTTGGGGCCAACGACCCGACCAGCGGGGATCAGAGTACCCATCCCGAACTAGGCCGCATCCAGGTATCTTTTGTTGAATTCGCCAAACGCCACGGCGTGTCCACTGCCCGGTATCTGGACTCCATTCGCCATGCTATGATCGGGATTCCCGGCGCTGAGATCACCGTTGATCAGGAACAAAACGGGCCACCCACCGATCCTCCCGTCAATATCGAAGTCGCCAGCGACAATTTTGATGACCTGATAAAGACCGCCGTGTCGTTGAAGAATTATCTCGATTCCATCCAGACCCCCGGCGTTGAAGAATTGAAGATGGATATCGACCTCACCAACCCTGAAATTTCGGTGACCGTCGACCGTCAACGGGCCATGATCGAAGGCATCAACTCCTCCCAGATCGGCCAGGAGCTCCGCACTGCACTTTTTGGGCTCGAATCTTCGAAAATCAAGGAAGGGAAGGATGAGTACAAGATTTATATCCGCAACCTCGAATCGCAGCGAAGAAGCCTGACTGACCTTCTCAACATGAATATAACTTTCCGGGATATCGCAGCCGGCGGTGCCATTCGTAACGTCCCCATCAGTTCCCTGGTGCACATCGACTACACCAGCACCCTGGGCAGCGTCAAACGGAAGAATCAGAAACGCACGATCACCCTGAAATCCAACGTGCTCAATGGGTATACCCCCCCGGGTGTCAACGCGGATCTGACAAAGTCAATCACTAATTTTACAAAGAAAGCGGAAGGCGTAACGATCACCCAGACCGGCGAAGGCGCGCAACAGGCCGAGACCCAGGCCTTCCTGGGCAAAGCTTTGGTCATCGCGTTGGCGATCATCCTTGTCGTGCTCGTCGTACAGTTTGGTTCAGTAGCCAAATCCGTTATTATCCTGAACGAAATTCTATTTAGCATTATCGGTGTGCTTCTCGGCTTTTCGCTTACGGGAATGCAGATCTCGGGTATTATGACCGGTCTGGGCATCGTCGGTCTCGCCGGCATCGTTGTCAAGAATGGCATCCTGGTAATCGAATTCACCGACGAATTACGCGCTCGCGGCATGAAGACGCGCGAAGCCGCGATCCAGGCGGGAAAGACCCGTATTATCCCGGTCCTGCTCACCGCCATGGCCGCCATCCTCGCCCTGATCCCGTTGGCGGTCGGATTCAACATCAACTTTGTCACCCTTTTCACCGACATGGATCCCCATATCTATTTCGGTGGGGACAACGCGGTATTCTGGAAACCGCTCTCCTGGACAATCATCTTTGGTCTCGCCTTTGCCTTCTTCATGACCCTGTTCATGGTACCGAGTATGTACCTTATGTCGGAGCGGCTGCGCCGACCGATGCGCCGCTACTGGGGCGGGAAATGGGTTTCCTTCCTCGGTATTCCACCGTTTACGATCCTTTTCATCTTGCTTCTGTTTATTAGCCTGATCCGCCATGGTTCTGAGGTCGCGGCAAGGAGGAGGAGAGCGAGGTTAAGTAATCGTCCGGTCGATGAAACCTGGATCAAAAGCTGGTTCTAACTATTATAAACGGATAAACCTTATAACATGCGCAACAATCACGAGATTGACTATAAGATCTTCGGTGAAGAACTCCAGTTTGTTGAGATCGAGCTGGACCCGGGCGAAACGGTGATGGGTGAACCAGGCGGCTTTATGATGATGGATGACGGGATCGAGATGGAGACCATCTTCGGCGACGGCTCCGCCGCCTCCCAGCAGAGCGGGCTCCTCGGTCGGCTGATGAATGCCGGCAAACGCGTCCTCGTTGGCGAGAACCTTTTCATGACCGCCTTCACCAATGTTGGCACGGGCAAGCGAAGGGTCAGCTTCGCCGCACCCTATACAGGAAAGATCGTTCCTCTCGACTTGCAGGCGCTCGGCGGCACGATCATGGCGCAGAAGGATGTCTTCCTCTGCGCCGCCAAAGGCGTCAGCATCGGCATCGCGTTCCAGCGCCGTCTGGGCACCGGTATTTTCGGCGGGGAAGGATTTATCATGGAAAAACTCGACGGCGACGGAATGGCGTTTGTCCACGCCGGCGGTTATATTGTCGAGAAGGAGCTGAAGCCGGGTGAGATCCTCAAGGTAGACACTGGCTGCGTGGTCGCCTTCCAGCCAACCGTCGATTTCGATATCGAATTTATCCGCGGTATCCGCAATTGGATGTTTGGCGGCGAGGGATTATTCTTCGCCCTCATGCGCGGCCCCGGAAAGGTTTGGTTGCAGTCGCTGCCGATCAGCCGGCTGGCCAGCCGCATCATCCAATACAGCCCGCAATTCGGCAGCCGCCGCGAGGAAGGCAGTATCCTTGGCGGCCTTGGCAACTTGCTCGACGGGGACGGGTTCTGAATTGACGGGGGCGGGTTCTAAATTGATGGGCTGCGTGCCGCCTGGGGCGACTCTAAAGCCGGACGATCTTTTGGACCGTGCGCTGCTTGCCGTCAAAGATTTCCATCATGTAAATCCCTTTCGACTGCTGCGTCATGTCGACCAGGGTTGTTTGGCCGCTTGGAACGATCATCTTAAGCAAATGGCCGTTCAGATCGAACAGCTTTATATACGACTTGCTGTAGTCGGTCGCAGCGATGGATACCTGAACGGTATTCGTAACCGGGTTGGGATATACGCCAAGCTTGATCCCGGAGCCGAAACCCGTATTCGAACCTGCAGCAGAGTCGGATAGGAAGAGGGTACCTCCGCCACCTCCACCGCCTGACTTGCTGATAGGATACTGATAGATCAACATAGGACTGGTGTCGCAAGGATCAACTACCATCGCTTTGATCGTCAAATAACCGGAAGACAAATTCGCTACCTGTACGCCGAGGTCATTGGTACCCTGTCCATACACGACCGTGCCGTTAGTAACGTACCACCAATTGGCCGGTGCGCTGTAAATATCATACTGGTCACCGGCTTTGACGGAAGAGCCGTCGGCAGGGGTCATCGACGTGGGACCAGGCGGTATCCCGAGATAGATCAGATCGGACTTAGCATCACATCCTTCTTCGTTAGCAACCAGGGTAAACGTGCTATAATTCACTTCATAACCGGTCCTCATGGCAACCGTGGCGCCGGATAAGTTTTGGGTTAGGGTCACATAAGCGGTGTCGGTAGTAACCGACCAGGTGACAGGGTAAAGGATAGTACCGCTGATCGTGTAGCTGCTGGGGCTGGCGCCGTAACAAATACCGTTAGGGCCGCTAATGCTAAAATTTGATAGGCCATTACACCTCGTGACATTATTGTTGCTGCAGGAGGTCGAATCCAAAGTCACCGAGGCGATCGGCGAATAAACGGTTTCTATGCCGGCTATATAATAGATCGCCCGGTAGTAAACCTTCGCGGACCGCGAACTTTGCGGATGCGCATAATTATCAGTATAACTATATGAGCCAGAGCCGTTCGGAGTCACCGAACCGATGATATAATAATTAACGTCATCGGGAGAATACTGGATATAATAAATGCCGCTTGAATTACACTCCACGTAAACGAACGAAATCTTAGTCGAACAATCTCCCGTCAGTGGAACGGCCTGGATGCTGGTCCAAGTATCACAGCAATAAGAAAGAAAAGGAAATAAGAGCAGGAAAAATGATCCTGCCAGACACAAAGGTAGTCTTGGCTTCATAAAAAATGGTTTGATGGTTAATAAAGCGCTCTAAAAATAATATATAAATTTTCGCATATAAAAATAATTATTGAGTTCTACATGCAACCATGTAATGAAAAAGACCTCCTCATACACATGAGAAGGCCTTCTTATTCGATCAATTATTTTACCCGCCAGGAAGTTATTTATTGCTCGAGAACCTGCTTAACAACCGCAGGATCTCCAGGTATAGCCAGACCAGCGTTACCAGCAACCCAAACGCGCCATACCATTCCATATACTTCGGCGCACCTATCTTCTCGCCCGTCTCGATCTGGTCAAAATTCAGCACCAGGCTCAGCGCGGCGATCACCACCACGAACAAATTCACAACGATACCGATTACACTGTTATCCCCAAATTGCATAAACGGGATATTGACGCCGAAGAAGCCCAGGATGATATCCACAAAATAAAAAATCGCTATCCCGACCAGGGAAGACAGGATGATGGCCCTGAATTTATTGGTGGCCCTGATAACCCGGAAATTATACAACAGGAAGACCGCAAACGCTACCCCGAAGGTCAGCAACACGGCCTCCATAATGATATTCGGATATTTTGCCTTGAATTGGTCGTTGATGATCGCAGACAATCCCCCCAATAAAAAGCCTTCCAGCACCGCATAGGCCGGTGACAAGTATTTGGCGAGTCTGGGGACAAATATCGTAGCAAATGCACAGATCATCCCCCCAATCATCCCGACCCAGAAAAGCGTCATCATGGTCGGGACCTTGAACGAATAGTAAAGCTTCCACGTATAAGAAGCGCCGGCAACCACCAGCAACATCAGAAAACCGAATTTCTGCATCGTACCCCGCACTGTCATCACCCCATTATCGGTCTCAGCCAGCGACTTGTTAAATATTTTCTCCGAAAGGGTGGGATTACTGGAATTGAAAAGTGCCATAGTATTAGAATTTTTAGAGGTTCAAATTTTAAGAGATTCAAAATTACAAAAGAATAACAATCTGCTACCCTCCGGGTTCGGCCGGCGCCTTCATTTAACAATCTCACCTCCTGCGCCCTCTCCCGGAGTTTTCACCGCCGCCGCCGCCTCGTGCCTCACCGCCGCCGCTGCGCGGTCCGCCGCCGGGCGGTCCCCCTTTCGCCGGTCCGCCGCCTCTTCCCTGATTCCCATCTTTCCCCTGACCGCCGCCATCACGGCCACCCTGGCCACCTTGACCACCTTGACCGCCTTGACCGCCGTCCCGAGGCGCTCCGTGCTTATGATGTCCATGCTTCTTTTTCCGGTCGGCCTTCTCCAGCGCCTTTAAGCTGATTTGCCCCACAAGATCGACAAAACCGGTATCCTCCGGCTCTTTTGGCTTACCCGTGCTTACTTCCACTGGGTCAAGCGTTTCGGGGATCGTATTCTGCATGTTCAACTGCCGGATCTTCCGCACCCGTTCGATCGTCAACGGATACTGCTTATTACTGTCCGGCAAAACATACCACATCAGGTTTTTGAAAATATCCTTCTTGACCAGGTTGGCCGTTCCCTTGGCAACCTGTAAAGTTTCCGCATTTTCAGGGAAATTCTGCAAGGCATCCAGATACGTATCCAGCTCATAGTTCAGGCAGCATTTCAGGCGGCCGCACTGCCCGCTGAGCTTGCTTTGGTTGATTGACAGGTTTTGATATCGCGCCGCCGTGGTATTTACCGACTTGAAATCGGTAAGCCAGGTACTACAGCACAGCTCCCGGCCGCAGCTGCCCACTCCCCCCACTTTAGCAGCCTCCTGGCGGGCGCCGATCTGCCGCATTTCTACCTTGAGCCGGAACTCGCCCGCATAAATCTTGATCAGCTCCCGGAAATCGACCCGGTCGTCGGCGATATAATAAAACGTGGCTTTTCTCCCATCAGCCTGGATCTCCACCTCACTCATCTTCATATCCAGCTTTAACTGCCGGGCGATCGCCCTGGACCGGATCAATGCATCCCGTTCGCGGGCCTTAGTCTGCCGCAGGATATCCAGGTCTCTATCCGTCGCCCGGCGCAGGATCTTCCGCGTGTCCGGATTTCTTTCCTCAACCCCCCGTTTCTTGAGCTGCAGTCTGACGATCTCACCCGTCAAAGTAACCTCTCCCACATCGAAACCGCTTACCCCCTCCACCGACACCATATCACCTTTCTCAAAAACCAATGTCGTAGAATTCCGGTAATAGTCTTTCCGGCTTCCCTGATTAAAACTTACCTCTACGATCCGACACCCGCTTTCCGGGTCGCTAAAGGGCAGATTTGCAAGCCAATCGTAAACATTTAGCCGGTTACAACCGCCGGTGCTGCACCCGCCATTGCTCTTGCAACCAGCCGCTTTGCCTCCCTTGGATGTGCTGCAATTAATGCATCCCATATCTGAAATTAGATTAGGTATTAATAAATTAAATCAACCTAAAAAGAAGGGAAGCCGCACCATCATCCACACCCTTGTCGGGTTACAAGTAAGGATCCTTTGGCGAAATATATACGATTGGATGCAAGATAACGTCATTCAAACGGCCGGGATCTTCGCACTTACCTTACCCACTTGCCCGACCCGGTCGGGTACACTTCTTTTCACTGGCCATTAAGGGCAGTGGCCAAATATACACACTTTACAGGCATTTATTCCACCCCCGCCCTCTTTTTTCCTGCTAGTCCCGCGATCGAGACCAGCACCCAGCATCCTTCCAACACGACGAAGGGCCAATAGCGAATCAGCACAGAAGCATAACAGGATAGTCCGGCGCCTATGATATTCAATAATATATATACTCTTCCCCGGGGGAGAAATCCGAAAAGATGCAGAAAAAAGGCCGCCAGCAACAGCGTCACCCCGACTGTGCCGATTATACTTGAATAGGACATAGCCAATCAACTAACCACTCGATCCCGTGGCCCCCTCTTTCACGGACTTCGGCCAGGATTTGGTCCGCGCCCTGCACATGTGGACCGCTCCCCGCCTCCGCCAGCTCCCATCCTTCATGCTCCACCATTGCCCGGATGATATCCCCGGTCACCTCCGGATGGAACTGAATGCCCAAAACCCGATCACCCAGGCTAAAAGCTTGGTTGACACAAGCTTCGGTCGACGCCAACAACGTTGCCCCGTCCGGCAGGTCGAACGTCTCGCCATGCCAGTGAAAGACCGCATGCTCGCCCGCCGAGGCTTCGGCAAAGGCGGGATCGGCCCACCTTACCGGCCAAAACCCGATCTCCTTCACGGGGTTCCGATACACCCGCGCCCCGCTGACCGCCGCAATCAGCTGGGCACCAAGGCAGATTCCTAAAACCTTTTTTCCCGCCGTGATTGCCGCCCTGATCAGTTCTTTCTCAGCAACCAACCAGCCAAATTCAGCCTCATCATGAATACTCATAGGGCCGCCCAGGACGATCAACGCATCGAATTCCGCCAAGTCCGGCAGCGGCTCGCGGTTATAAAGCGCTGTGGTCCGCAACGGATGACCCCGACGAAGGATCTCATCGGCTAAAAGGCCCGGGGTTTCAAACGACACATGCTGTAATACGTGATATCTCATGTCAGGATCGCCACCTTCTTCTCCGCCAGGATATGATATAATTTGATCGTCAGCGCATGGAACAGCATCTTGGCATGCGCATTCCGCTCGATATAATAGGCCGCATTATCCAGCTCCCGGATGATCGCCCTTTGCTGACCGATATCCGCGATCTTGTTCAATCGCGTCGCAATATCCTTGTCCCCTTCCGAGATCGGCAGAATGACGCCGTCAAGATACCGCAGCCGGACCGCCTGCTCCAGGACGTGATTGAAATACCGAAGGAACTGCTTTTGGCGCTCCCGCCCCGATTTACTTATCTCCTCTATCCATTTCACCTGCGCGACCGGCCCACTCTTCAATACTGCATTCAGCCACTCCCGCAATACTCCCTGCCAGTCGTCCTCAGCATGTCGTACCAGCTGCATGGCTTCGTGATAATTTCCCGCCGAAAGGACTGCGATCTGGGTCGCCTGCTCCGCTCCAAGCCCCGACCGCTCCACCAGCGCCCGGGCAATATCCTCCGTCTCCGGTAAGGGGATCTTCACCAACTGCGTCCTGGAGAGAATGGTCGGCAGGATCAGCGATTCGTTCTCGGCCACCAGGAGGAACAAGGTATCGGCCGGCGGTTCCTCAATCAGCTTCAAAAGTTTGTTGCCCTCATTCCCCAGATATTCCGGCATCCAGAGAAGTAGAATCTTATACCCGCTTTCGAAACTTTTCAGGCTCAGCTTGTGGTTGATCTCACCACATTCCTGGGCAGTAATATTTCCCTGCTTGTTCTCCGCACCGATGAATTGCAGCCAGTCATATGCATTCCCGTAGGGATACTGTTTTATGAATTCCCTCCATTCCGCACTGTAATCCGAGCTGACCGGCTTGTCCCCTGGTTTCTTCGGGATCACCGGGTAAGAAAAATGGATGTCCGGATGGATCAGCTGGTTCGCTTTCATACAGGGCGGACATATCCCGCAGGAATCGGCCCCCTTGTTCTCGCATACAACATACTGGGCAAAAGCCAGCGCCAACGGTAAAGCGCCGGCCCCTTCGTGCCCCAGTAAGAGCAGGGCATGACTAAGCCGGTTCTGCCTGACCATATCGGTCAAATTATCCCTTACCTGGTTCTGACCAATGACTTGTGCGAATTGCATGGGTGCAAATATAACCCGAAACCTCGTTTTTGGTGACGTAGAAAGGCCGGCCCTTTTTTGGCCGGCCTGTTCAAACGTGTGTTTATAACTAATTCAAATATTTCGTGATCTGATCATCCGTCGGCTTAACCTTACTGGGAAATACCGCGACTAGTTTTCCATTTTCATCGATCAGGAACTTTGTAAAATTCCACCCGATAACCGGGTCGGCTACCCCCAGCTTATGCGCCTCATCCGTCAGGTATTTAAAAAGCGGCGCAATATTGTCGCCGACCACATCCACCTTCTCCGCCATCGGGAACGTAACCCCATAATTCTTGGTGCAGAATTCACTGATCTCGGCATTCGTGCCCGGTTCCTGCTGATGGAAATTGTTGGCAGGGAAGCCTATAATGACCAGCTTGCTCTGGTATTGGGTATACAATTTTTCAAGGTCTGCGTATTGCGGAGTAAAACCGCATTTGCTGGCCGTATTAACGATCAGGATCTTTTTACCCTTGTAACTGGAAAGATCGATCGTTTTTCCATCCAGCCCCGGCACTTTAAATTCATAAACACTACCAGGAACCGTGCCCGCGAAAAGGAAAAGTGATAGAAGAAGCGCGCGTACCATAAGAATTTGATTTTGTTTGAAGGTAATTGAAAAGGCTACATTAACTACACAGAGACAACGCTAAAGTTTAAAGGAGTGTAGCTTTTCCGTGATGGATGGTTAAAATCGGTGTTGGATGGCGGCGAATGGTTACCGTTGAAAGCACCCCAGATCAGGCGTATTAGCGGGCCGCGCCTTTCCATCCAGGTCAATCATCACCCCTGCTGCCGCCCCCGCCCCGACCGCGGGGGAATTCGCCTGCAAATGGAAATTATAATAGTTCGCCGTCGTATTCACACTGTCGAACAATGGATCCTGATTCAGGATCATGTTCGTCGTCGTCACCGGTGAAGGCGCATCCTGCACTTTCCACAAACAATTGCTGAATCCCACCACAAAGGAATTACTAGTCTGCTGCGATACCACCACCTCATCCGGCACATTCCCGTAATTGCCCCAGAAGATACAATTGACGAAACTGGCCTGGACAGCTCCGGTGTATAGCGAGGATCCATATAATATTTCATCCGTGATCGCCAGCACCGGCTCCGTATGCGAAAGATAAATATTGGAATAGGCAGCATCGGTGCATTGCACAAAACTATAGTATCCTCCTCCGCCCAGCAGCACATTCTGTCCGCAATTGCTGATCAGACAATTCACTGCCTGGATGCTCCCGTCGATCCCAAGGATGCCCGCATCATAACTATTATTGACGATACACTGCTGAAGGACTACCTTGGCCGTGGACCCGGCGGGCGCGGCCAAAACCGCGACTGCTTCATCCGCATTTTCAACATCGGCATATTGAAGGAGGTCGTTATTGCTCGCCCCGCGGAAATAAATACCCGGCCAGCTCCCCGGATACCCGTTATACGGAGCGTCCAGCCTGTCTCCTGTAAACAGCACCCGGTTACTATCGGTGCCGTTCACCTGAAGAGATCCATCGACCAGCAACGGCGCGTCGGCGTGGAAATAGACCCTGGCGCCGGCAGGAATGGTCAGCGTCGCCCCCGTGTCGATCTGCAGACTACCCAGGATGACATAGGGCAGGGTTGAATTCCAAACAGTACTG
>DATMLR010000550.1:0-5069 GCA_035570015.1 Puia sp. | reverse complement strand
AGTATTCGAATGTCAGCGTGGGGCTGTTGTGCTTTTCGGCGGTCGGTTTCTTCACCGCAATCGTCGAGCCACTCGTGCTGGGACATCGGGTCGACGTCGTGGAGCTGTTGCTTGGGTTGTTGGCTATCGTGGGTATATTTTTCATTTTCCAGGTCGATCCACATTATAAGACGGGAATCGTGGCAGGACTGGTCTCGTCGCTGCTGGCCAGTCTTTTCCCCGTGCTGAACAAACGTATCCTGCGGCGGGTGGCGCCGCAAACGGTGACGTTATATGAGCTGAGCGGCGGGTGTCTCGTACTGACGGCGCTGATGCCCCTTTATCTTTGGCTTTTCCCGGCGCCGTCGTTGTTGCCGGGGTTGGCTGATCTGGGCTGGCTGCTGGTGCTCAGTTGGGCCTGTACGGTGCTGGCGTTTAACCTGGGGCTCATGGCGCTGCAGAAGATCTCGGCGTTTACGGTGAGCCTGACGTATAATCTGGAGCCGGTATATGGGATATTTCTGGCGTTTGTTGTGTTCCGGGAGGATAAGTATTTTAATAAGGGATTTTATGTGGGGCTGGGGATTATTTTGGGCTCGATTGTGTTGCAGATGGTGAGGTTGGGGCGGAGGAAAAAAATCCTGGTTGTGAAGTGATCCTATAACGCGAGTACGGTCTATTTGGCACTTAGCTCATTTCTTATTTTCTCAACAAAGGAAATGGGAACCTTCACCAATTCGGCGATCTTTTCGGGTGAGAATTCGGTGTGTGCGAGGAAAAGGCGGATGGATTCTTCTTTCCCTTGCTCGAGACCTTTTTCAATGCCTTCTTCCACACCCTCCTGGTGTTTTATTTCAGCCAATTGTTCAATTATACCCATAGTATTCTTTTTGCCAAAGAGGTTTCATAAGCTTTGATTAGACATAATTAAATACTTTCGCCTGTAAGGAAGGCGATCGAGCTAATCAGATGCACATGGTTGGTGAGTGTTGAAAATGCAGCAAAGAGGGAGTGCAAATGTAATATAGATTTTCTGCAACTTTGCCAAAAAATCAGGGATGAGACTAAAACTAATCGTGGGTTGCTTCGCCTTTGTTGTGATGAGCACGCCGGCGTCTGCGCAGCGGCATTATGTCTGTTATTATACTGCGGAGAAACCGGTGATCGATGGGGCGGGAAGTGATCCGGCCTGGCAGCGGGTGCCGTGGACGGAGGATTTTACCGATATAGAAGGGGATATCCGGCCCCAACCTGGGCTGCGAACGCGGGCGAAGCTGTTGTGGGATTCGACTTATCTGTATATCTATGCGGAATTGCAGGAGACGGATCTGTGGGGGACGCTTCGGCAGCACGATACGATCGTTTATGATGACAATGACTTTGAGGTCTTCGTCAACCCGGACAATACAACGCACCGGTACTTCGAGCTGGAGATCAATACGCTCGGGACCGTGATGGACCTTTTTATGAACAAGCCGTACCGGAATGGGGGGAAGGCGCTGATGAGTTGGGACACACAGGGATTGCTAAGCGCGGTAACGGTCAGGGGTACGCTCAATCACCCGGGCGACGTCGATGAGGGCTGGTCGGTAGAAATGGCGATACCGCTGAAATCCGTTAGCTTCTGGGGAGACGGGCCGGTACGGGATGGGACGCAATGGCGGATCAATTTCTCGCGGGTGGAGTGGGACAGGGATGTTCGTGACGGACAGTATTTGGTGAGAACGAATGCTGCGACCGGGCGGAGACTGCCGGAGCATAACTGGGTTTGGTCACCGCAGGGTATCGTCGATATGCATGCGCCTGAGATGTGGGGTTATCTGCAGTTTTCGGCACATGGCGGCGGCGCGGATACGGTGGCGTTTGTAAACCCGGCGGATGCGGGCGCGAGGGAGATGTTATGGATGATCTATGAGAAACAACATCAATACTTTCGGCAGCAAGGACATTATGCCGGCACGCTGAAGCAATTGAGGTTGGTGGGCGGGGGAGTAAAAATGCAGGCTACGGATTCACAGTTCATCGCGACAGTGAGCGTGACGGATCGCGAATTGTCCATTGATCAGGACGGGGAAGTGACCCAGCGCCCTTAGGCCGCTTTGCTGGTTATGTATCTTACGAGGCTTCGCTTGGCGACGGGCAGCAGCGTTTCGTCCACCGGGAATTTCAGATCGGTTTCGATGGAATAGACGGCGGGGTTGGGCATACCCTGTTTGATGCGGATAAGTTCGGCTTTTATATTTTCATACGTATTTACGAGGTTGCGGGTCCAGCTGTCGATGTATTCAGTGCGGATGCTGCGATACTTTTCATCGTGCTTTTCGAAGAAGCTGAGACGGTACTGATAAACCCGGGTATCGTTATTTCCGCCTCCGCTGAGGAAGAAATAGCCTTCGTTGCTGTCGAGCGGTAC
Organism: Puia sp.; assembly: GCA_035570015.1. Lineage (GTDB taxonomy): Bacteria > Bacteroidota > Bacteroidia > Chitinophagales > Chitinophagaceae > Puia. Next base: position 2,677 of record DATMLR010000550.1, on the reverse strand, counting down.
GATGCCAACGGGGAAGATGACGAGCTTGTCTTCCACGAATTCATAGATTTCCGTCCCGTTCGTGATCGTCCTTTGAATCTCGCCGGTGGCGTAGATGATGATCTCTTCCAGCTCCTGCATCAGTTCGTCGTCTTCGATCATTTGCTCGAAAAGGATCTGCAGCTTCTCGATCTGGACGCCGGTAAGCTTTTTGGGGAATTGTTCCTGGAGATACTTCTTGTTCTCGCGGAAGGCTGCCAGATTATTGTAGTGAAAGATGATATCGGCCAGCTGCGGATAGAGTTTGTTTTGGTTGAAATACTTATGGATTTCCTGGAGATAGGCGAGCAGGGTATATTTTTTTAGCTCAAAATCAATGTAGCCATCTGCGAACCAGGTTTCGGATAGAGTCTTCATTTGGATCTTCATTTAATGGGTTAGTAGGGGGTTAGCCTTAACCTAATATACGAAAATCCACCCGAAATTGCAACATTTTTTTTAAATTGATTGACACTATTATACGATCAAATCTTTAGTTTATGTTAACCCCTGAGAGTACTCAAACCGAGCGCTGGCCCGGCTGGCAGCGCGTTTTATTCCGGTTCTTTTTTATCTATTTTCTGCTATTTATCGACCCTATCGTGTTTACACCGTCATTGCCGGGGTGGAAATATATTCAACGCAGTTATTGGGCGGCCCTCGATTGGACGGTCAGGCTGCTGGACCGGTTGCTGTTCCATATTCAGCCGGTGGGGGTGACCTTGCCGGTGAACAATGGGTCAGGTGACACGTCCTTCGCGTGGGCACAACTGTGGACCTGGGTGCTGTTAGCGGCGATCGGGTCTCTCGTGTGGAGCCTGCTGGACCGGCGGCGGCCGAGCTATAGAAAGCTGGGGTATTGGCTCCGGACCGCTGTCCGTTATTATATTGCTTTCGAGTGTTTCCTGTATGGCATTATTAAAGTGTTCTGTTTGCAGATGCCAGCGCCGAGCCTGTCTCAGCTGGCAACACCGTTGGGTGATTTCGGCGCGATGCGGCTGTGCTGGATGTATATGGGATATTCCGGCCCATACGAGGTGTTCTCCGGGATGGCGGAGGTCATAACGGGGCTGCTACTGCTTTACCGCCGCACGGTGACGCTTGGGTTGCTGGCTGGACTAGCCGTATTTATCAATGTAATGACGATGAACCTGAGTTATGATATTCCGGTAAAAGGCTATTCGATGGAGCTTGCCTTTGCATGTATGTTCCTGCTCGTGTGGGATCACAAACGGCTATCGTCTTTCCTGGTGATGAACAAGGCAGCGGGATCAACGCGATTGTATGAGCCCGTCGAATCGGGGCGGGTCATTCGGATTGGCCGGATCTTGCTGAAGCTTTATTTTGTCTACGTTGCTATCGGTGCGCCGGTTTTTTCCGATGCCAGCAGGTATAAGCAGCTGCATCAGGTGACTGCGACGCCGGTCGGAAGGGGGGTGTATGCGGTTCGGACGTTTGTGGTCAACGGGGATACGGTGGCGCCTTCCTATTTGGATGGCAGCCGGTGGAAGGATGTCATTTTCGATACGAGGGGGAGGGGAAGCGTGGGCAGTCGCGACACGACATTTGCCTGGAAGTATGGGTATGGACGTGGGTTATTCTATTTTGAGACGGATACCGTTGCGCGAACGTTGACCATGACAAGGTCGGCGACGGACCATACGTTGATCATGCGATGCCGGTATGAGATCCCGGACAGCAATGTGGTGGTGTTGCACGGGCGTCTGGGGCGGGATTCGCTGGATGTGGCGCTGCTGCGGACGAACAAGCAATTCCAGTTGGAAAAATGGCAATTCCATTGGGTGTCGGAGGCGAATCGCTAGAATTCCCGGTTCGAAGGAAAGTTCTCCAGTTCCCGGGCGACGGCAGAAAGGAAAGTTGCACCGAGGCTGCCGTCTATGATGCGATGGTCGTAGGATAGCGACAGGTACATCATGTGGCGGATGACGATGGCATCGCCTTCTGACGTTTCGAGCACAACCGGTCTTTTTTTGATCGCGCCGACGGCGAGGATGGCTACCTGAGGCTGGTTGATGATGGGTGTGCCCATGAGGCTGCCGAAGGTTCCGACGTTGGTCAGTGTGAAGGTGCCCCCCTGAGTGTCTTCAGGCCGCAGTTTGCCCTGGCGCGCGTTATCGGCAAGCGTATTGACCTGACGGGCCAGACCGGTGAGGTTGAGCTGATCGGCGCTGCGAATAACGGGTACGATGAGGTTGCCGGAGGGTAGGGCGGTGGCCATCCCGATATTGATATCCTTTTTGAGGATAATCTTGTCTCCGTCGAGGGAGCTATTGATCAGGGGGTATTTTTTGATGCAGCGGACCACGGCTTCGATGAAGAGCGGGGTGAAAGTGAGCTTGGTATTTTCTCTTTTTTCGAATTCTTTCTTCACCTTCTCCCGCCATTGTACGAGGTGGGTGACATCGGCTTCGGAGAAGCTGGTGACGTGGGGGCTGGTATGTTTGCTGCGGACCATGTGGTCGGCGATCAGTCTGCGCATCCGGTCCATCTCGATGATCTCGACATTGCCCGTGGTATAGGCTGCGGGGGTGCTCTCGACGCTGATGGTAGTTGGCAGCGGGCGGGCGGGGGCGGCGCCGGTCTTGCGGTCGGCAATATACTGGAGGATATCTTTTTTGGTCACCCGGCCTTCGTTGCC
>DATMLR010000549.1:0-4119 GCA_035570015.1 Puia sp. | reverse complement strand
TACCACGACGAAAAGCTGTGACCACCGTTAACGGTTACGATAGCGCCCTGATCGCAGGCGATGAGCAGGATCTCCGGGTGATCCGGGTTGATCCAGATGCGATGATAGTCATCTCCGCCGGGAGCCCCTTTGAACGCATTCCAGGACGCCCCGCCATCGGTCGATTTCCATACGACCACATCTGCGGTGTAAACGATATCCTTATTCTTAGGATCAGCCTTGACTTCGGCAAAGTCATCACCCCGGCCCCAGAAGCGCTGGTCACTGTTTAGCTTCTTCCAGCTTTCGCCGGCGTCATCACTTCGGTAAATACCACCATATGAAGCATTAGCAGACACGGTGGCGTATAACCGCGTTGGGTCGGACGGCGCAATACAGAATCCGATCCGGGATAAACCCTGGCTCGGATCAGGGAGCCCCTGCCTGAGCTGCCGCCAGGTCGTCCCACCGTCTGTGGATTTGAAAAGCCCGCTGTTGGGCCCGTTCCATGCTCCATTCTCCCAGGGCCCCTGACGCCCCGCCCAGAGATCGGCATAGACGACCTGCGGATTCACCGGATCGATCGTCACCTGCACCGCCCCGGTATTCTCGTCTTTATATAGCACTTTTTCCCAATGCTTGCCGCCGTCCGTACTGCGATATACTCCCCGATCAGCATTCGGCCCGTATGGATGACCCAAGACCGCTGCGAAAACCCGGTCGGGATCGTGGGGGTCGATTGCCAGTCCGCCGATCTGCTGTCCCTCCGCCAGCCCGAGATGAACCCAGGTCTTGCCGCCGTCCGAAGACCGGTATACCCCGTTACCCACTGATAGATCGGGCCGCTGGATTCCCTCCCCGCTTGCGACATAGACGATATCGGGATTGGACGGCGCAACAGCTACGTCCCCGATCGACCCCGTCGGCTGATCGTCAAATATGGGGTCCCAGGTGCGGCCGAAATCCGTTGTCTTCCAGACCCCGCCGTTGTTGACGCCGATATAGAATACATTCGGCTGCTGCGGCACTCCGCATCCCCCGACAGTGCGGCCGCCGCGGTGCGGACCAATCATCCGCCAGCGAAGATTTCCGAATAAAGCGGTATCCGGGACCTGCGAAAAGGCAGCATCGACCGACAGAATGCCGCAAAGCGCCAACACGCCCCCGGCGATCCGGCAAAAATTAAATTGAAGCAGTGTTCTCATGTGAAAGTAGTTCTAGTGTCCGGGAAAGTACGAAATTTTCCTCATCTTTTGCGCTCCTGGATCAGCTGCGCAATCGTCGTATAGCCAAAATGGTTAGCCCACTCCAGCGGAGTTGCCTTCCAGGTATTGTCCCGCCAATGCGGATCGGAGCCTGCCGACAATGCCAGCTCTGCCAGTTCCGCGTCGTTGCGCTCTGCGGCGACGTGCAGCAGGGTCTTTGCCTCCGTTCCATATAACCGCTGAATTTGCTGCCCGTCCAACCTCAACAGCTGACGGGCCCGGTCCTTCCATCCCAGGTCCCAGGCATCCAGTACAGTATAACCGGAACCTTCTTCTACAAGCCAGGAAGCGGCATGCGGCCGCCGGCAGTAGACCGCCAGCTGGATCAGGCTCATGCCGTTTGTCAGCAAACGGTTAAGGTCATACGCCGGATGTTCCGCCCGCAGCGCCGCCAGTTCCGCCTCATCGTCCCGGCCTATTGCCTCGGCCAACCGGACCTGCACCGGTTCCGGCGGCTGGGCCAGCAGCCGCTCGATCGTCATCCACCAGGTCCAGCCTTCGCCTACCGATCGGAATCCCAACTGCCGGTAAGCCGGCCTGCCGATGTCTGTCGAATTCAAAACGGCATAACGATAACCCTGCTCCCGTGCATAAAGACAGGCAGCCACCGTCACCGCCTTGCCGATCCCTTGGTTGCGCGCCCGCGGCACCACCCCAACGTGGTAAACACCGGCAACCCCCCACTCACCTGTGGTCAGGAACACGACGCTCTGGCCCACCACCCTTCCGCGGATCGAAGCCACGAACCGTACCCACTGCCCCGGGAAGTCCGCGTTCGCTGCCCCCGGCACCACCACCCGTGAATACGGCAGGTGCGGCACGGCTGTCAGCAGGCGGTCATTATCGCGAACGATCGTAAGCCCATTCGGGAACGGATAATCCGTCTTCACCTGTGAGAGCTCAAGCGCCATCCAATATGGCCGCCATCCTGGCTGAAAACCCCTGGCCAGCAGCCGAACTCCCAGATCAGCAGGCCGGGGGGGATCCAGTGACCAGCATCCCGCCCCGCCGGGGGGATGACGCAAATAGAAGGATACAAGCGCATCCAGCTCGCGCCCCGCAGCCCCGGCCCCGAGATCCGGAAAAGCTATCATCGATGCGCTGTGCGGCGTGCCTGTCGTATAGAAAAGTCCCTCCGATCGGATGATGTCACCGCCGAGGGCGATCGCCTCCTGCCGGAACAGTTCCTGGTGATTGCAGGCGACAGCCTGTTCGAGCTGCTCCGAAGTGGCATTTTGCAGGGACAGCATTGGCGGAGTCATCCCCATAAAGCTACGTCAATTCAGAAGATGAGACGGGGCGGAAAGCAGATAGCGCTTTGAATAGTATTTTTCGATCGCCCCTCCGATCGCTTCCGTTTCGCCCGTTGACTCTTTCTCGATATCGGACCATTCGTCTTTCGTGTTATAAACGAGCGCCATCGGGTTCCCATCGCCGTCGAGGAACTGGACCAAAAAGATAACTACCGAATGAACCAGGATAGGCTTGACCATCACCAGGTTCCACTCGCCCGCAAACACATACTCGATCTCGAATGCCTGATCAAAAGGAAGCGTTTCCTGAAGGGATGATGAATACGGAATATTCCTTAACCTGTTGAGTTTTAATCTAAAACCTGACATAGCTGGACGATTGGGTTAAATATGAGAATATTGCAGGACACAGGTGAGGATGCCGGCAATTTAATAGCTTTACAAAAAATAAACGTAGAATTAATTCTACAACCTGTTCTTATTTATAGTTGAACACCAGATTCACATGCAACCACAAATCCTTCTGGCAGATGATCACCCGATGATCCGCAAAGGGCTGAAGCTGCTGCTGCAGCTGCATCTCAATTTCATGGAAGTCTCGGAGGTCCCCAGTTGCAACGAGCTGATGAAGGAGCTAACGAAACGAAAGTATACCCATCTCGTGTTGGACATCATACTGGCTGACGGCAATAGCCTCGAGATCCTGCCGGCGATGCGGAAGCTATACCCGGAATTGAAAATCCTGGTCTACTCTATGCAGCCGGGCGAAGTCTACGGCAAGGCCTTGTATCAATATGGGATCGACTACTATCTGCACAAAACAGCTCCTGAAGAGGAGACCCTCCGCATGCTCCAGCGCTTCCTGATGAACGACCAGCCGGTTCGTGATGAAGCGACTGCCAAATACCACTATAATCCCTTCGCTGCGCTTGCCCCACGCGAGCTGGAGATTCTTCACTACCTCCTGAATGGTCTCGGCACCAAAAAAACAGCTGAGACCTTGAACGTCAAAATGAACACAGTCTCCACGGTCAAAAGTCGAATCTTTGAAAAAATCGGGACGACAAACCTGAAAGAATTGATAGAATTGGCATCATTATATAATGTCAAATATTGAGATCAAAAAAAGCCGATCCTTCGATCAGCTTTGCAAATGTGCGACAAATTGCTATATATTAAGTTTTAAAGGAACCTCATTCGTTGATAACTACAGAATGATCCAGGTAGTCCTGTGAGGGATGATAGATGAACAGACAGCTCCCCCCCTTTACTGCATGAATGATCCGGGCACTAATCTTCTCAGGCAGCGCCGGACAACCCAGGCTGGTACCTGTTGCACCGAAATTCTCCAGGTATTGCTCTCCTACGTAGGAGCATCCATGCAGGACAATATTCCGCTTCATTGCCTGATCGTTATACCCGTTATCAACCCCATCCAGTCGCAGCGAAAGCCCATTCTTGCCGACGTATGTCGTCTTCGTGACGTAGAAGCCCAAGCTGCTCTTGAACGATTCAGGCTCATTCGAAAAAGTCTCCGCATATTCCGCGCCCGAGTTCTGCCCGTGCGCAACATAAGTACGATATAGCAACCGCCGGTGGCGAATGTCGATCACATACATCCG